>JAFWZH010000231.1 GCA_017522515.1 Clostridia bacterium | reverse complement strand
TGAAGAGATATGATGTCGTTACAGATAAATACCCTATAACGAGAGGTATTCTTGGCTGTTTCATAAACAGAATAAATCCTTATTATGACCATTTGTTCATTGACAAGATAAATAAAGGAGTTGCAAATGATGATATAATCATACCGAGTGAGAGTATTTATAGTGTTGCAATTTCAAAAAGGCTTGGTTTCGATATGCTTGAACTTAATGTAAATGTTACTTCTGATGGGCAGTTTGTTGTAATGCACGGAGATGGTGGAAAATTCGGTCCACAGTTTGAGCATATCGATGGTGTAACCGATATTTCTGCTGTTGCAGTAAATTCAGTGACATTAGAGTGGGTCAAAAGCAATGTACGCTACAAGAGTAAATATCTTAAATATCGTACTGCACCATCTACTTTGGAGGAGATGCTCTATGAATGTAAACGCAATGGAATTGTGCCTTTTGTGCAGAGAAAAGACACTAATGCTACAGGTACATGGGTAACTTCTATTTCTATAGCCGACAGGATTATGGGTATAGGTAACTATGTTTCCTATGGTGGTGGTCCTAATACAAGAGAAACATCTGCTCCTATATATTATTTTGGCTCGGAAAATAGTGTAGAGGAAATACTTGCCGTTTGTAACAAGTATGGTGCTCCATTCATCTATGGTATTAATGGAGTTACAAAGTTTACCGATGATAAGTTGAAGAATATTGTTGATACTTTGCACAACAAGGGCTACTTCGTAGGCTTTGTAGGCAGTTACCAGAACGAGCCATTGAATCAGAAACTGCTTAATATGGGCTTTGATGTGAGCGCATCGGGGTGGAATGTTCCGATATTTACTGACTCGAATATTATGTGTGCCGATAGCTTTGACCAGTTTACCCACAATGGTATAGTCAATGACGGCGAACTTACATTGAGCGTAGGTAACTCGGTTTCAATAGCACACAGCGGCAGTGTACCGTTCTTATCGGTAGGTTTGTTGCAAATCAGATTCACTGGCAAACTGAACATTAATATGGGTGATTACATCAACAATGAGTTTGTGTCGGATGGTGACAGTGCTATGACACTCACAACTTATTACATGGAAAAAGCACCGGTGTTCAGCATTACCGCAGTTGAAGGAACTACAATCAAAGATATTTTGTTCAAAGCAGCAAAGAGATAAATGTTTAATATCCGATAAAGTACATATATCAAAAATAGCCACCATTTTCGGTAGAATCCGTTACTGGTGGCTATTAATATGTAGTTACAATCCCATTTTTGCTGTATCAACGAAGTAGTAAGATTTTCTATTTTTCTGTAGGATTCTTTTTAGAGTATCTTCGATTCAAATGTGTACATCAATATCGTGTGTCTTACAACTGCTGAGGAATGAGTATTGGATGGAAACTTGGATTGCTACATCGTAGTCTCATCAAAAGAGGTAGTTCTTACTAATATAAGCTCAGACTCATGCTTTTTTTGCTTTTAGAAACAGCCTCCTTATTTTACTGCCATATATCAATTCAATCATAGACGGTGGTAACAAACGGAAAAAATAACGCATTATAGGATAAATATATCTCCACGAAAATCCATACAAATCCTTTATACCTCTCATATAAGCATAAAATTCCGTTTTTGCTTTCATGCGACTGCGGCGTTGCATCATTCCTTCATCGCTCCTCACATAGTATATTATATCGTCAATGTTTGATATCTTATACCCTTTTCTGAGTACGTCAAACCATAAAGCAATATCTTCGTTCATATGGTAGTATTTATCATAACGCAAACCACCTTCTCTAAAGATTTTCATACGCATTATTGATGCTGCATGAGCCAATGGAGATGCTTTGGCAATATATTTTTTTATATCACTCTTTGGATAATGACGAATGCTGATGCACGGATTTGCCTCACTGAATTCCTGGAGTGAACCACTGGATACATCAATGTCTGGATTTTCTTCCATAAATTTCACTTGTTTCTCAAACCTGTCCGGTGAAGAGATATCATCAGAATCCATACGGGCAACCAGGTCGCATGTCACATATTCAAGTCCAGTATTTAATGCAACAACCAAACCGCTGTTCATCTTCAATGCCGGACTACATAACACGCTGCCGCAGATTTTTTTATATTTTTCTATAACGACATAAAGTTCCTCTGTCAAAAGACCATCCTGTACCAACACGATCTGATCCGGCTTTCTTGTTTGTTTTGTCCAGATGCTATCCAATGCAAGGTCCAAATTCTGTCCTGTTTCTCTATGATAAACAGACATTAAAACACTAAGTGTCACCATAAACTCCTTCTTGTTAATAGTCTTTATTACCCAATACTTTTTCCCTCAATTTGAGATAAGTATCTCCCAATACAGTCTTTACTATTCCTAACAGCTTGAACTTTAATCTCATCTTTCTTCTTAACCCATTGTTCTTTATCAACGCGACTACATCGTCAGCTGTCATGTTCTCCCTAATAGCATAGCGGCCATATTCGTTATAATTCTCCGCATGCTTTACCTCATCTAATGGATTGCTGGTATAAATATCCTTTGCTCCGTTATTCAGAACAGCACTCATGATACCTTTTGACTGATATCCGTTTGGAAGCGAAACGTCCGTTACCTGTTGTCCTATAATATTGGAAAGATATTTCATACTGAAACCCCAATCCTCCATCAAGATTTCATTTGATAGTGTATGCATCCTCTGTTGGTGGCTATGGCTATGTGCACCTACTATATGACCGTCTGTATGAAGTTCTTTAATCATGCTTTCGGTCAAAAAGCCTTTCTGTCCCACAAATCCCGTTGCAATAAAGAAGTAGCCTTTAAAACCGTATTTATCCAATATAGGCATAATTATCTTGAAAAAGCTATCACCGCCATCATCAAATGTTATCCTTATTTGATTTTCTTGTATGGATCCTTCATTAATCAGTTTCCTGATGGCCTTCAAGTGCTCTTCAAACGTAATGTTAGAGATTTTGTACGTGGCGCAATCGGCAGTTGCAATACCACTCTCATTAGGATTGTCAATGTACACATCGTGGTACATTAATGTTATTAATTTACTCATTTTCCAATACCTAATTTATCCATTATATAAACAATCTGTATTCTGAACTTCTTGACAAACATGTTCTTGAACAACGTTATCCACCTTGTACGCTTCATGATTCGCCATGGCTCGGTATCATCCTTATCATAGTATTTGTATATGGTAGCACGCTTCATATCCTTTTTCCACTCTTTAAGCTTTATTCTTCTGTATATTACGTGTCCAATGTCAAATAACTCATCAATAAAGTAGTTATCACCTGTCACTTTTGTACTCACATTGGAGTAATCCTCACCAGCAACACTCTTTACGTAAGCGAGCGGTATATTTGCACCTGCCTGTAAGAAATAGTGAGATGTACCATCATTGCGAAGATTCACTTCATAGAAATATGCTTTATCTTTATACAATCCATATTCAAAACTGAATGGACCTTTATAGTCAATCCTTTCTAAATATTCTGCAATCTTATTTACATCTACCGCCTTAGGGATATTTTCTGTAATCAAAGCAAATGAGCCATCACCATTGTCAGCTTGTCTAAGACGCAATAAAGCACCTGCTATAAGAGTCTTTCCGTCCCACATCCTGCCACCATATACAAGAATATCACACTCTTTTGGAATATAATCTTGCAGAATGAAAACAGACTCATGCCTAACCATTTTAAGAGTACTTTTCAGTTCACTCTCATTCTTGATTATTTTGAATTTGAATTCGTTATAGTGTCCTTCTTGCTGATGGCTTGGCTTGATTATTGCAGGATAATCAACTCCGTCTATATTTGAATTCCATTGAACAAAACGTGATTTAGGACAAACGATACCAATTTCATCGGCAAGTTTTGTCATTGTATACTTATCAATGTACTTCTGTATATCACCTTGCCTCTTAGTTCCAGGAAGCAGAAAGTATGCATCAAGTTCGTTTTTATGTTTATCAATAAATGTTATGACATCATCTCCAGATGCAATTATAATGGGCTTAGTTTCCTCGTTACTGAAATTATTGAGCAAAAAATCCAATCCATCTTTCAATGTTGCACAAGCATGATACTTGGTACAATATTTGCTCTTTGTACATATTTTTGTTTTACCATATGATAGAAACAACAAATCAAGACCACTCTGACCTAATTCACGAATCAGACCCAGCATATTGAAATCGTCGCGTCCCCATGCTATTACTTTATTTTTCATAATCGAGTAAATCCTATTTTGTAAGTTTATATTTGAGATTGCTCAAGAGTCGGCTTCCATAGATCAGGAATTTTCTTGGATCAAAGAATGCAATGTCCTCTTTAATAGTGTAATCAACTTTTTTTGCATTTATATCCATTGTCTGTAAGTTTTTTACCACTAGTTCAAAGAAGTTATAATCATTAAGTACCTTTTGCTTGGCAATTTCTACAGCTTCTGCATGCTTTTCTGACAGCCCCTCTGCTATAGCTCTATCTATAATTTCAATAGCCTTATCTGCATCATGCAAGTCTATGGCACGATATGCATCTTTATCAAAGTACTCATCTACATTTGTGCAACCGTAATAGAATGGGAATGTGTTTCCTAAAAATGCGTCTGCCAATTTCTCACTCCAATAATATGGAATGGAGCAATTCTCTATGACGATATGATATTTGTAATTGGCCATGGTGTCCCATTTGTTGGCAAAATCATTGAAACCCCATCCGAACAAATCAAGCTGGTCTCCAAAATGTTCTTTCAGTTTTTTGACAAATTCCAACCTTTCACGATGTCCTTTGGTAAAAGCTTTATTGCTAGCAATTACAGATATAAGTTTGTTTTTATCTGGTTTTGATACAGAAAACGAATCATAATCATGAGTAATAATTGCTCTTCCGTCCGGGTGTCTCCACATTCCCATCTGCCATGCCAAGCCCGGCTGATCCTTTATCAAGTTCTTATGCTTCAGCTTTTCTTGGCAACTTATCACCTTTTCAAACTGATTAAGGAAACCCTTGGAAAAATGATAAACAGAATCCGGCTCCCAAGTAATAAACATTGTGTTTTCTGGAGCGACATGACAACTTTCCGATTTGCCAGAAAGTTTCTGGAAACAAACAACCCAGAAATCAGCTTCTTCGATTGGCTCATTTATAAAGAATTGATAATTTTTCCAAATTCCCTCACGCCCAGGTAATTGTCTTTGTAATCTCTCTTTGTCCGATGGAGAAACTGTAACTTTTACTTTATACATATTATAATGTTGCTATTTATAAACTAAATTTATCAAACATGATTCTATATGTATGAGGAATCATTTTTATATTTTCTCTGAATTTTTATTGCTAATGAAATGCAAATGATAAAACAATATGATATTTAGTAAAAAGATTGCAATTGTATCAAGACTTGGATTTTTTCCATACTGTCAATTGCTCCTCACGCATACTTTGCTCCTTTGTTCCCCCCAAAAAAAGTTCATGTTCGCAACCCCAAATAGGAGCAACGGCATATGTGTTTATAAGTATATTCAGCATAATATCAACAAATCATTGTATTATAATTATTAGTTAAGAATTTTGGTGTACATTTTATTAAGCCAAGGGTTAATATGAGTGTTCCAAACAATACAAACTGGATATAGTATAATAAGTGTGAGAACTGTAGCCACAATACTATTCCAAATGTCCATTCTAACCTCCAATACAGGTTCTTTAAGTATATAGGCTATAACAGCAAGTACAACACGGAGTACTGCTGCATGGAATGCGAATATGATCAGGCTGTTCTTGCCGAACCACTCAAGCATTCTGTTCTTTTTAATTATAGATGATATTGCTGTATAGAGCGCAATACCGGCGAACGGCAAAATCAAGGAGTATAAAGGATTGTCTGACGTTTCATTAACTCTCCATGCTGACAATGCTTTTCCTTGAAGTAATATCTGTATTGCTATTGCAATGCCCATCAATATGACATAACCATATATAGGAAATTTTTTATCCAAATATGGACGATACATACGCCCTGCCTCAAAGAAGACAAGTGAAATTGCCGCAGCGAACATACCGAAAGGCAGTAGCGATAAATATGGATTTAAATAAAAACATATAAGATATATAGCACAGACTGTTGATATGCGTGCTACATTGTTATTTATTTTATTTACGAACCAATAATAGATATTCATTGTGAACAGGCAGGGCAGAAACCATAATGCACCATTAAAGTCATTGAATTTTACATTGTATGTACCATAAAAAAGTCCCAAGAACTGGTCAAATCTCGACCAGTCTCCTCCACGGAAGTGGCTTTCAATCAAAACCCAATAAATATAAGTGAGTAGATAGAATATTATATACGGAAATATCAGTCCTTTTATTTTTGCCTTAAAGAATTTATTGAATGAGTTCTTATATTTCTCGGTTGAAAAAAAAATACCGCTTGCAAAGAAGAAAACAGCCATATGAAACCCCCACAGGTATGTGTGGCTTACTCCTTCCCAACATATATGACCGAAAACGACCAATAGTATCGCAATGCCTTTTAAAATGTCAATAGTGTTATTTCTTTCCATTAGTATTTTAAAGTTTAATTATTGCTTTCCAATCAAAATTCTCTTTACTGAATATTTGAACAAAAATACGTCCGATAGAACGCACGATGTATGCCAAAACGAGAATTGTGCTCTGTATTTTTATTATTTGTTTGAATTTAGCCATTTGCAGTGCTTGTCAATATCTTCCGGTACAAATCTGTATTTGATTATTTTTGCAGGATTGCCACCGACAATAGCACAGGGGGGGACATCTTTTGTAACAACAGAACCTGCTGCAACTACAGCTCCAGCACCAATGGTCACACCCGACATTATAATTGAACCAAATCCAATCCAAACATCATCTTCAATAATTACCGGAGGTGTATCTCCTCTTTCGCCGCTCCAAATGGTTTTACAAGGTGTGTCAAAGGTGTGTGCATTTTTGCCTAATAGTGTTACGTTACCTGCAAATAGTACGTTGTCCGATATTTTTGCAGGTGCATCAAGATGACATCCAATACCAAATTGAACATTATGCCCTAATTCAAATTTATAACTTTTGTTGAATTTTGTACCTTTCATAATTCGTACAAATCCCTTGTACTCTACGTTTCTGAATTTTAAATGGAAATATAGCCAACTCCTTATAATATTTAGGATGTAACTTATTCTAAAGCGCATTTTTGATGCTCCAATTGGCTTGTTACAGTAGTCTATTTTCATACTTAATTTATTCCAAAATTATTGAAAACTTTAACGTAGTCTTCAAATGAGTGAATCATAAGGTTATTTCTTTCTACTCGTTTACTATAGGTGTTGCATGCTGTTTCTAATGTCTCGATAAACTCTTTCTCATCAAGTGGATCAAACACTATGCCGTTTTTTGAATTTATAAAATCTAAAGCACCAATATATTTACTTGCAACGACGGGGCAACCATAGATAAGTGCTTCATTTACAACAGCACCAAAAGGCTCGTATCGACTTGGAAGAATAAAGAAATCTGCCATTTGATACCAAGCATAGAGTTCTGCACCGCTATATCCCCCGGTAAAAAAAACTTTCTTGTTTATTCCAAGGTTTTTTGCTTGTTCTTTCAGCCTTGATTCCATAGCTCCTTCACCAACAATCACAAGTTGGTGGTCTGTGTTCGATTTTGATATTACGTTCAATAACAAATCAAGACCTTTGACATGAACAAGACGTCCTACAAAAAGCATGATTTTTTTGTTCTTAAGGTCGAATTTTTTATTGTAGATTTCAATTATTGAGCTAAAGTCCTTCTTATAGTTCAACAGTGTTTTAGGGTTCTGTATATTGGGACAAACTTCAACTTGCAACTTTGGGAATTGCCTTTCATACCAGTTCTTGACTGAATTACTGTATACCACGATGCCATCGGCGTTATTCAAGACATAACTCCTAAATTTAGCTTTTGTTCCTTTTGTGTCTTCTGCCATTTTCAAATTGTCCGATGTTGTTATGATATATTTGTATTTGAACAGCCTTAATTGGCGATACATCGCAACAAGAATACTCGTTGGAGAATATTCGTGTGAAAATATAATATCAGGTTTAATATTCTTAATAATTTTATATATACCCAATCTTACAGGGCGGGTGCCAATCTTAAAACCATTATTCAAGAAAATTGTTTTAATGTCTTTCAATTTGGACAACAATAATGAACGATTGTATGTGAATCCTTCGGATTCAGCATCTGTAAACACTATTGTCAAATCATAATGTTTGGCAATCTCATTAAAAACATCAATTCTCCAAGGTGGAAGATATTGATAAAAATATATTGCTTTTGGTCGCATTTTTTATTTGATATAATGTGAGTATTCTTGTTGATTTAGATAGATATGATTTTCTTGAAACCAATTTAAATGAATATATAATTATGATATCTCTTTTCGCGTATAAATACTTATTGCAATGTGCTTTTTATTCCGCCTTTCTATTTTTTATAAGTTTAGAAGGGTTACCTCCAACGATTGAAAATTCAGGAAAATCTTTGCATAGAACACATCCTGCAGCAATAATGCTTCCTTTTTTAATTATACGACCAGGTGTCATCAGTACATCACGACCAATCCAACAATCATCTTCAATTATTGTCTGTTTGCATTCAGTAAATCCCTGTTCTCTTATTGTAATATCTGTACTTGAGAACGCGTGATTTAGCGCTAGGATATATGTGTTCGGTCCCATCATGACGTCATTGCCAATAATGGTGTCATTTGGTATGTTGGCTCTAATACCTATTCCAGAGTTATTGCCAATCTCAATATTAAAACCATTGCCGAAAGTTGCAAGACGTTCTACATTGACATTCTTACCACATTTTTTGAATATTCTTTTGCAGATATGGTATCTTACAAATTTACCAAACTTTCCTGATGGTAAGAAACGGGCGAAATAATAATATAGTATTAGGAATATATACTTCTTAATTTTTTGTATAGTACTATTCATATTTGTTATTGTTTATGCGTGATAATAGTATTAAATATAATTTTCTCTTTTGTTACAACGTTTGCAAGTACGAATCTTTCAGGTAGTATTGTTTTATTTGTTGTCTCATTAAGTCTTTGTACACATAGTGAAGCAAAAGACTCGTTGAAATCATCATTATGCTCGACTGTATTCTCAATACCTACAACATCGGCTATTGCACCTACTCTTGAACCAACAAATGGTGTCCCACAGGCAGTAGCTTCCAGGCATGTCATAGGCAAGCCTTCATTGATACTTGGCATTACAATCAAGTCCATACAGTTGTACCATTTGGGCATTTCAACATTGTTTACATTGTTTGCGTAGGTTATATCAAGACCACTTTCTGCAAACAGTTCCGTAAAGTTCCCGTTGCCTAATATGAAGAATTTGATTTTTTCTACTTGTCTTGAAATATGATTAAACAATGTTGGCAGGTATTGTACGTTTTTTACAGGTATGCAATTCCCTACGAATGCAACGCATTTTTCATTTTGTGCAATATCTTTTTCTTTTCTAAACAATTCTCTTTCTGCATCATTATAATGGCGGAATTTGTTTGTATCTATTCCATTATAGGATATTTTTCCTTTGAAGTTTGTTGTAATCTTTTTAGCAGTCTCAAATAATTCGTCGCTTACAAAGAGGTTCATATCAGCATTCTCAAGAATACGCATGGTTCTTCTAAGGACATTCTTGTCTTTAAAAGGCAAGGTATGTATGCTGCTGCCGTGCCACATACATATGAATGGTATTTTGTATTTTTGTTTTAATTCATATCCTATATATGCTGTATATAATGAATGGGCATATATCAAATCATATTTTTTGAATACTTCTGCATGTTTCTTTATATTCTTGATTTCAATATTTGTTCTGCGCTTGAACAGTTTATGCGTAATACTGTCCAGCAGTGAATACTTGTACCACAAGCAGTTGTACACTAATCCGTCAAACTCAAATACTGACTTAATGTCCTTTTGCTTTCCTCTTCTTATGCGCCTTGTTATGTTATCAAAATATTCTCCGAATACATAGACATCAACTACAAGTTCCTTATCCTTCTGTAATTCTTTTACCCTATTGTGAATGGCAGTGAATTCTCCTCTTATCTGGTATATATTACCGATAAAAAGAACTGCTATATGTCTCTTTTCCATAATGAATATCAATATTTATTTGAATTATATATGGTTTACTGTATATAAGGCATACATGTATGGTTGTTATTCTCGGTAGAGTATTTTCATGTACTCGTTAATCATCTTGTCGTAATTGTAGTTCTTCTCATATGTTTCTTTTGCTGCGAGTGATATCGTTTTCTTCAAATTATTGTCGCTGCATATTCTGAGTAGGTTTATCTTCAGTTCTTCGGCATTTTTTGTAGTGAACATTAATGCATCTTTATTATCAGTGACAGTCCTTATAATTCCAGGTGCTCTTGATGCGATGATGGGAAGTGAATTGTACATTGCCTCTAATAGTGAAACAGATGTTCCTTCAAAATCCGATGCAATTACATATACGTCGCTCAGTTTGAATATCTCGTTTACGTTTTTTTTGTGGATTATTCCAAGCAAGTGTACTCTGTCTGCAAAACGGCATTGTTTTACTCTTGATTTGAAATTCTCAAACATGAATCCTCCACCTGCATATACTATGTGGATATTGTGTAGTTCAAGTTCTTCATCTGTACACATATTCAATGCCTCCAATAAAGTATCCGGATTCTTTAATGGAATGATACTTCCTACCATACTTATGACTGTTGCATTGATTGGTATGTTGTATTTGGCTCTCAAGTCATCCTTGCTCTCATTGGGGATTGTCAGAGGGACAAGGGGGTATAGGACCTCACAATCAGTTCCAAATGTAGCATCGTAGTTTTTCTTGATTTCCTCGGACACTGCTATGACCTTATGCGCATACCTAAAGAAACGTGCACGTTTCTTGCGACCTTCCTCAGGGATGGCTCTGCCGTTATGTATTACTGCAATATAATCCCTTCTCATTAGAGTTCGAATCCAACTGTACAGATACCACATAATTCCATGGCCATGAGAATATGATATCACAGTCATTTTTGTTTTTGGATGAAACAACAGATATATGAGTGTCTGCAATGGAATCAGATATTTAATAGGCTTCATTTCGAACAACCTATGGTACTTGGTTCCGTTTATATTGCTATCTTTGAATGATAGATATGAGATATTGAATGTTTCTTTCAACCGATTCTTCAGGTAGTAGTTGAAGATTTCCAGTCCACCCGTGTAGTGTGGATATGTAAACGGTGTTATGAATAATATGTTTTTTCTCTTTTTCATATGACTTAGCTCTTTATTTGTAGATAAAAAACTTTTTTGTCTCGTAGTTAGTAGAAACGTTCTACTAACTGTGGCGCACCATATTTGATAGTTACTACTATTCCATATAACCTAAATAGTACATCCCATACAATCAAAGCAATCAAGATGTTTTTTTTGATGCCAATATTTTGTATTACATAAGCTATACAAACCAGACCTAAAACAAAGGCCATAAGATAGAAACGTAAAGAAATTGTTTGTGCCAGAATTATATTCATCGTTGATAATAAGCTCGCAGCATATAGTATCGCTATTGTGGCAAGTGTAATACGTTTTATATATCGTGGAAGTTGTTTCCTGTTTTTAAATAGTTTGTATATTGATATCGACAAAAGGATTAATATGGGGTAATAAGAGTTTATTACAGAACTTCTTTCAACAGAATCTCCGTCAGTTCTAAGGTATCTTTCTGATTGTATATCGCTCAAACCTATATTCTCACTTATTATGTCTATACTTGAGTCTAACACCATTGACAAAGGTGTAAACATGACGACCAATAATATGAGTGTCTTTTTATTCAGTTTAAGAAATAAAGACAAGAATAAAATAAAAATCAATGACAAACATGATTTGTGCAACATTGTTGCAAAAGCAAACAATAATAATACTTTTAGATAATATATTTTGGATTTGGATTCATTCTTGAAAAACATTATAAATGCGTAACTGATAATCATTATCCCCAGTGATACGCGTGCATATGAATATGAGTATGTGTAAAAGACTCCGAACAAAATATAGGCTAAAATTAAATTTATCCCTATCTTTTCGCAGAGTTTCTTATATACATAAATTCCGGTACCCCAAATTACCAATCTAAATAGTATGAAATATGGTGGAAGTACTAACTTTATCCAATAATATATAGGTTCCACCCAATCATCCGTATTCGCAGTTTCACCCATTCCGTACAAAAACCATTTACGGTAAGTGTAGTAGTCTCCACTATAATTATATATGACACATATTATCAGCAGTAGATAAAACATTATGTTTGTCAATGTCTTCTCGCTGTTGACGTTGTTGAAATTTAGTTTATGCTTTGATATATACCACAATGATAATACTGAATATATAATACTTAATAGTACACATATACACAGTTGTACTATAATTTGTGAGGCTACTTGATGCATATAATATTGTTTAGGTATTATTTTTCTTCAATTTTTCCAATGTACTCATTCATATCTATAATATACTTGGTCTGTGGGCGCCAACCGGGAATAGGTGTCATGTAGTTTTCGCCATATCTGAATGAAAGTAATTCGTGATAATTTGAAGGTATGGAGAGTTTTATGCCTTTGAAATCTACTGTTTGCAAATCATCACCTAAAGGAAGGTATAGTTTACGTGGTAATAATCCGCCATGTTTTCTAATTGCATCCTTTTTGCAAGTTGAGTCTGAGTGAGTGATAAAGTCGTTACAATATACTTGTCCTTGATCATCTTTGTAGAAATAGAATATATCAAGTTGCACTCCTTTGTATTCAAAAGTATCTTCCTTACCTATTTTTCCATCCTCAATGGTGTAAGCATACTTGTGCTTTATTCCATACTTCTTAAGGTCTTCAATAAGTTTGGGTGTATAATCTTCTATCCACATAGCCAAATCTATGTCGTTGTCGTGTGGTATAAAATCGTGCTCACGTATAGCTCCTAAAAGTGTACCGAATGCCAATGAATATTTATATCCATTTTCAACCATACATTTGTTGAATACTTCCAAAGCTTCAAGTCCATATTTGTGAAATTGGCGTACCTGTTTATTGGCGCAATATTCCTTATACTTGCGCCATGGCATTACAAGAAGAGCCTTTAACCATTTTATCTTTGATAATTTAACCGACAAATCAATTAATGTACTATTTACTGCCATATTATTTTTTTTGTAAATTATTTATATGAATATCCACCATTTACTTCTATAAGACTGCCATTTACGAATGAATTCTCAATACAGAAGCGATATGCATCGACAACTTCATCTACAGTCGCAAAGCGATGTATGGCAGTCTTGCGATAGATATTCTGCTTTATTTCTTCGGGCTTTTCCTTCTGCCATGGTGTCTCAACAAAGCCTGGTACAATGGCATTGACAGTGGTGCCTGTGCCCTCGAACTCTTTAACAAGGTTCTTGGCAAGTGCGTGAACGGCAGCTTTTGTCACGCCATAGCTAAGTACCATAGCGTGGGGCATAAGTCCCATTTGTGAGCCTGTGAATATAATTCTTGAGCCGGCAGGGATAAGGCTGTACAGCTCGCGCACAAGTATGTAGTGCGAATTTACTGCAACTTCCATTTGCATATCCCAGTCGCGGTCGGTTGTCTCTGTAAAAGACTTTCTTATGCTCATTCCCGCATTGCATACAATGCAATCAATTGTTTTGCATTCTTCTTTTACACGCGTTATGAACGAATACAGTTCTTCGCGGCAACACTGGTTCACCTTTACGGGCTCAAAGTTCTCTATTGTCTCGGTAAAATCTGCTCCCACATAAGTCGCATAAACCTTGTATCCTTTTGAGAGAAGCATCTTTGCCACTCCAAGTCCAATACCCGATGTCCCTCCTGTAACTAATGCTGTTTTCATATCTCCATAAAGTTTTTACGTTCGGTAAACTGTTGCATAACCTTTGCCATTGCAATGCTCTCTCTTCTTCTCAAGCGTGCACTGCTGAATCGCTTGTTGATGATACACGACATCCATTCCTGTATCTCGTAGCGCAGTCCCTCACCATCCCATTTGTAAAAGAATTTCTTATTTTGGTTCTGGTCTTCGTAGCGTAGTTCAAAATAATCGGTTTTCCACCAAGGAGCAGGAATGTATGCATAACCCTTAGTACCTGAAATAACCAGGTTGCCCTCGGTTTTTACACCCAAACCCAGTTTGAACGAACAGACAGCAGTGGGGTAGCGTAGCACTCCCTTTGTGTATATGTCAACACCATTCTCCATTCGGGAATAGATATTGAGGTTTTTATACTCTGTACCAAGCAGGCGGAATATCGGCAACAGTGGATATACTGCTGACTCATACATTGAACCTCCTGCTTGTGCCGGGTCAAACTCACGGCGTGTCTTGTCGGGGAGTAATCGTGAGAGTGAAGCTTCTATATCTACAACTTCGCCTATCGCTCCGCTCTTTATCATAACCATAAGGTGGTTGAATGCCGGGCAGTGAGCGGTTTTGTTCGCTTCCATTAGTATCACCCCCTGCTCCTCGGCAAGTGAGTAAAGCTCACGTGCCTGTTCTTCTTCAAGTACAAGTGGAATTTCACACAGTACATGCTTCTTTGCAAGCAATGCTTGTTTGCAGTATGTGTAATGGCTAAGGTGTGGAGTGGCTACATATATGGCATCAACATCTTTGAGCATTGCTTCAAATGATGTAAATGTTCCTGAAAGGTTGTTGTTCTTTACAAAGCTATCAAGTACGTTAGTGTCTTTGTCATATGCTCCAACAATTTCAATACCATTGACAAAGCCTGCTTCAGGAATGAAGCGCTTGGCTATGTTTCCACAACCCACAATACCCACCTTTATTGAGACCTGCTTTTCTTCGCGGAGCATGGTCGATGAAATACCTTCGGTGCGTGGCAGATATATCACTTGGCAATATTCATTGAGGTAATCGAACTTGCCTTCCCAATCGCTGCCAATGGCAAAAATATCCACGTTGTATTTTTGTACATCATCAATCTTTTGTCCAAAATAGTCCTCAATGATAATCTGGTCAGCAAGACCGGTTGCTTTTACCGCCTCTACGCGTTCGAGTACATTGTTACATACATTGAGTTTTCCGCGCTCGCGGTCAAAATTGTCATTGGTGACACCAACAATAAGATAATCACCCAGTTCTTTTGCGCGACGCAATAAGTTGATGTGTCCTTGATGTAAGAGGTCATATGTACCGTATGTTATTACTTTTTTCATAATAGTATTATCTTCTTTTCGGTAATATTTTTGCTATCATTGAATTAATCAATGACTTTTCTTTTTGGTCAAGACCTAACCAATATACGGTTATGGAAGATGTTGAAAGTGCAAGTAGGGATACTATGCCAAAACGTAAGAAACCATTATCCATATAGTAATAAGGTATAACCGGTATTATGAAAGAAACCAATACTACTAAAACAAATGGTTTCAATACCTGTTTAATATACTCTTTTAGGGAGAACTTTATCAAACTGCGCAAAATATACAAACTTGAGGTCTGCATTACAATAGTGAAAAGTAAACTAATCCAGAACACTGAATTGGGGTCGTATCCCAACTTTAAAGAGTAGTAGGCAAATGGAATTGAGGAAAGGTTAATGCAACTGCCTACTAATTGATATTTTCGCATCTTTCCTGTAGCATGTACTACAGCAGACACGGCTGCATTCATGTTGTTTATGAATGTTATAAGAATAACAATGATTATGAACGATGAGGTATATTGAGGGACATTGTCACCCAACCAAATCTTAAGTACATAATCTATTTCCAAAAGAATGGGATAAGCTATGATGTACAATGTCAATATACTTAATTTCGAAAGGCTGTACATCAAGTTTATTGTACGTGTTGTGTTGCCTTGAGCATAGGATTGTACTATCTGTGGACGTACCGCAGTGCTGACATTTACAACGAATCCTTGCAGTGCACCTGTTACTTGGTATGCAATGCCACGAGCTGCGTTGACAACAGGACCAAAAAACAGATTTAGAATCATATTCAGTCCTTGTTCTCTCATCATGTTGGAGAATGTGCCAAAAATATTCCAGCTCGAGAATGAAAGTATTGATTTGAAAAGTTGCTTGTCGAAAATAGGTGCAAACCTTATTTCAACAAAATGCTTTCTCGTGTAAATCTGTACTAAAACAAAGTTCAGTAATTCAATCATCATCAGTAGAAAGCCATATAATATGAGCCTGTCTGTGTTTGCGTATGGTATGAGAAATACGATTATAAGTCTTAGTACTGAATCAAGAATCGTTATGAATGCGTAGTAATTCATTCGTTCGTGGGCCATAATTGCGGCTTTATATGGCACCTGCATAATTATCAAGGAGAATGAAATTACTGCAAACTGGAATATCCATTGTGCTGCTTCAAAACGTTCTGCAGGTATTACCATTTTATTATGTAAATACCATAATCCAAATGTTTCTACTAATAGAATTATGGCTAATAATAATAACGCTTGAACGACAAGTGAGGTTATATATACTTTTCTTGCTCCATCTATACCGTTTTTTCCTAATTCAAAATTAAAAAAACGTTGTATTCCGTTAGACATGGAGACATTCAAGAATGCAAACATGGAGACGAAGCCACAAACGACATTATAAACACCATAATCATCAATTCCCAATGTTTTAAGGATAATACGTGAAGTGTACAGTCCTATAAACAATGTAAAAAACATACGTATGCATAACATTAGCGTGTTCTTTGCTATGCGTTTGTTGTTTTGAGAGTTGTCGTTCATTGTTCTTTACTGTTTTATACCTTTAAATAGTTCTTTTTGCAAGACTGGGGGGCAAAACAAATCTTTTTGGTGGTTTATTCTACCGCCCATCCGTTGTGTATATACCCGGGGTGCTTGTTCTCGCCAACTGTCTTTGCTGGACATTCGACTGTTGTTGAGTTTTCAGGAATATCACGTGTTACAACAGAACAGGCTCCAATAATTGTATTGTTCCCTAAAAGTTTGCTTCATGATAATTATCTGTTTTTTGTAGCAACCGGTGGTATTGAACCACAGACATTGTTTTGTCCCACCTGTGCGGTTGCTTCCTTTTCTCGGAAAAATCTTCTTATAAATTCTGCGTAATCAAATATTTGCTGTTCCTATTTGATTTGTTGGGTTTATTAGCGCATGATGTATTCTGGTTAATCTCTCTGGAAAATATCGCGTGTATAAACCTTTTCTTTTACATCGTCGAGTGCGCTGTCGTAGCGGTTGGCGATGATTGCCTGTGATTGTGCCTTGAACTCGTCGAGATTGTTCACTACGCGGCTGCCAAAGAATGTTGTGCCGTCCTCAATGGTCGGCTCGTAGATGATGACTTCGGCTCCTTTTGCCTTTATGCGTTTCATCACTCCCTGGATTGATGACTGGCGGAAGTTGTCGCTGCCGGCTTTCATGGTGAGGCGATATACGCCTACTATGCAGTGTTTCTCTTCACTTGCATTAAAATCGCCTTTGCTGTAGTAGTCGTAGTATCCTGCCTTGCTCAGCACTTGGTCGGCTATGAAGTCCTTGCGGGTGCGGTTGCTCTCTACAATTGCACTCATCATGTTCTGTGGCACTTCCTGGTAGTTGGCAAGCAGCTGCTTGGTGTCTTTGGGCAGGCAGTAGCCTCCGTAACCGAACGATGGGTTGTTGTAGTGGTCGCCGATGCGTGGGTCAAGTCCAACACCCTGAATTATAGCTGCTGAGTCGAGTCCTTTAATCTCGGCGTATGTATCAAGCTCGTTGAAGTAGCTTACTCGCAATGCCAGATATGTGTTTGCAAAGAGTTTTACGGCTTCTGCCTCTTTTAATCCCATAAACAGTGTGGGGATATTCTCTTTGATTGCACCTTGTTGCAGGAGTGATGCAAATGCGTGTGCTGCCTCTTCCAAATGGTTGCCGGCAATGGCTTTGATTGCCTGGTTTTCCTCGTCGAACTTGTCAATCATCTTTGGGTAGCCTACGATGATGCGACTGGGGTAGAGGTTGTCATAAAGTGCTTTGCTCTCGCGCAGGAACTCGGGTGAGAAGAGCAGACGGAACTTGTGTGTGGTGTCCCAGCCCATCTCTTTGAATTTCTTGGCATATTTTACATACAAACTGCGACAGTAGCCTACGGGGATGGTGCTCTTGATTACCATTGTTGCCTGTGGGTTTACCTCAAGAACAAGGTCGATGACGTCCTCGATGTGGTGGGTGTCGAAGAAGTTCTTCTGCGGGTCGTAGTTGGTGGGGGCTGCAATGACTATGAAGTCGGCATTACTGTATGCCTCTCTGCCGTCAAGGGTTGCGCGCAAGTTGAGTTCTTTCTCGGCAAGGTATTTCTCAATGTAGTCGTCTTGAATAGGCGATATGCGGTTGTTGATTTTTTCTACTTTTTCGGGGATTACATCAACTGCTACAACTTCGTTGTGCTGTGCCAACAATGTGGCAATACTAAGGCCTACGTAGCCTGTACCTGCAACTGCAATTTTCATGACTTTATTTGTTTTTGTTTTAATTTTGTTTCTTTTTTCCTCTCTTTGTTGAATGTCGCCGATAGGGTGGGGCTTCCTGCTTTTGCCACTTTGTTGTATAAACTGAAAACTGAAACGTGTTTTGTCCTTCTGGTTTTCTGCCTTATTAAATAAATGCATATGGGTAACTCCCTCCGCTACACTTTGTTCCGCTCGTCCCTCTTTGCAAAGAGGGACAGTTGTTTGTTATCTTTTTGTTTATTCTTTAATTATCCACTCTTCAATGCTGCGCGTCTCTTTAGAGACGTTTGCTCCTATTTTTATTGTCTTTCTTCCGTCTGTGGCAAACGGCAGCGCATAGTTCTTTTCATTAATCTGTTCAATTGCCTGCTGTGCAGTGCCGCTAAATTTGAGTTCTATAATGTATATATAGTCGTTTGTTCCTATCAGTATATCTATTCCCCCGTTCGACGTGCGGTACTCGGCCTGCACGTATAGCCCCATGAGCTTTGTAATGATATACACAACATTCTGGTAGTGGTTTTCCAGGTCTCTTATCAGCTCGTATGGTGTGCCTGCCATAAGGCTTTGCAGCTGTTGCATAAACTCATTGGCCTTGCCTTTCCTGACACTTGTTACGAACTTGCTGATAATTGCTTGCGCCTGCTTTTCCTTGACTCTTGAGTAGAACGGTAAAAGGAAATTGATGAACCCGGCTTTTACCTCTTCGTTGGGGTAGTCGAGTGTGAACAGCTCAAACTCCTTATCGTAATCTGCAACAGTGAGGTATCCGCTTTGGTAGAGTACTGGTATGGGGTCGATGTCGTTGACGTGTATGCTGTTGAGCTGGTCCTCGCTTGCTATGTATCCCGATAGCTCTTCGACATTGAAATCGGCCTTTTTGATGAGCTCCACAAGGTATGTGGGTGTTCCGGTGTTGAACCAGTAATTGCCGTATTCCTTTTTTGAGAGGGTGTTCAGTACGCTGAACGGGTTGTATATTCCGCTTGCCTTTCTGCGGTCGAAATGGTAACCGTCGTAGTCGCGTTTGAGTGTTGTGTATGCCTCTTCTTTTGTCTGGTCGTTGTTGTCGGCAAGCAACTCAATCTCTTTGTCGAAGACTGTGTGCAACTCTTCATCTGTTATGCCGCATATGTTGTGGTATGCGGTGTCCATTGATATGTCGTTCAGGTTGTTCAGGTCGCTGAAGATGCTTACCTTGCCGAATTTCGTCACTCCGGTGAGCAGGGCGAACTTGAGGTCGGCGTCTGCGCTTTTGAGCACTCCGTAGAATGCTTTGAGTATATTGCGGAATTCGTCCTGCAGGGCTGTGTTGCCTATTGCCTGGAGTATTGGCTTGTCGTACTCGTCAATGAGAACTGCCACGCCGCGCCCGGTTTTCTCTCTGGCTGAGCGGATGACTGCACGGAATCTTTGGGAGAGACTCGGGTTGTTGGATTCGTTTGACCCATATATCTCCTCCCACTGTCGCAGGTATGTGCTGAGTATGTTCTCTAATTCTTCTTTGCTTTCATATCTCTCGGCATTAAGGTCGAGGTGCATTATTGGGTATGTGTGCCACTCTTTTTCGAGTTGCTCTATAGCAAGTCCCTTGAACAGTTCTTTCTTGCCGGTGAAATATGCCTCGAGTGTTGACAGCAGAAGGCTCTTGCCGAACCTGCGCGGCCGGCTGAGGAAGTATGCACTGCCTTCTTTGACTAACTTGTATATGATGGCTGTCTTGTCTACATATACGCAGCCTTCATTACGAAGCTTTTCGAAATTCTGTTTTCCAATCGGGTATATCATTGTTCTCTTTTTCTTTCTCCACCAGCACGGTTATGTGCCTGCAGGGGCTGTCTTTTGTTATTTCTTTTGCTTTTTCACTTTCCTCTCTTTCCTGAATATCCTGGGCAGGGTGGTCAGGACTCCCCAACTGCGTCTTATCTGTTTCTTGGGCTCTTTGAATATACGGTGCAGCTTGCTGTTATCTAGCCAGGTGCACGGTTGGTACATCAAATTCGTATCGTATGTCAAAGTATTTCTCCATTTATGCTTTCTGCGGTTTTTGAATTGTTGTTTGGCAAGTGTACACAATTTGCCTAATTACTTTAAAACGAACAAATTTATTAAATAAATATATAAATAACAATTTTGTTGCGGTGTTTTCTTTAAAAATAGTTTAAATATTACCGAATGGTGAAAATATTACAACACAACAGGGAATGGGAACAACGGCTCTTGACGATGCGGTAATCGCTAAAATATTAGAAAGCAGTCAATTGTCCCATGTGTGTATGAGGTTGTATGTTGCTTCGGAGAGGTGATTCAAAGCACGTTGTGTTGTGATGCCCATGATTCGTGCGATTTCGTTGGGCTTGTAGCCTTGCAGGCGCAGTGTGACTGCTGTTGCCTGGCCGGGTGACAGACGCGACATTACAAGGTAGATCTCTTTTGTACAGTATGTGTCGTGGCAGTTGATTGCAAACAGGTTTGTGCTGCCGCAGAAGCAAAGACGGTGCAGTTGTTGTAGGTCGGCATCTTTAAAGGTGGCGAGATAGGTGTTCTCCATTATCATTTTTATCCATGTCACGAAGGGCATGCCTGCGATGTATGTTGCTGCCTTTTCTTTTATCTGCAACATGGTTTCCTGTACCAGTTTCTCGGCAAGGTATTTGTCGTTGGTGAGTCTTAGTGCGTGTGCGTACATTATTTCACTCAGGTCTATTGCGCTTGCAATGCGGTTGTGATTCTTCATGGTGTCTGCTTTTTTACCGGCAAATATACTGTTTGTGATACCGCTTTTGCAAGTGAAATCCGGTTTTGGTTGAATATTGTATGATGTTTGATGCGAAACATCAGACAGTGTTGTCAGCATTAGGTCACGCTAAGCACGGCAAGGTCGTGCCGTGGGGTGGTGAATACATGATGCCGGTCATGAATGAAATGCCCGTCTATGCGGTCGTTGACCATAACATAGACGGGCTAGCATTATTGTGTAGTTGTGCCATCTGCAATTATATGCTTCTGCCTCCTGTTTTGCAACTGTTATTGTCAATTCAGGGTTACACTATAGCTGAAATGGGTTTTAGCTATGGTGGTCCTTAACATTCGGCTTCGGGGGCGATGTTGTAGGGGTATGGCTCGTCCTCTGCTGCTATCTGCGTGTCGAGGGTGTTGCCATTGTTATATCCGACTTGCCTTCTACCATGTTTGGCAATAAACTCATTGCGCTGGTCAATGAACTCTTGTGCCTCGTCGTCATTAAGTACTGCACGAATCTCCTCATCGGTGTAGAGGAGTGCCTTTGCGGCTCCAAGGTATATTTCGGCCAGGACCTTAGGGTCGGACAACTTCTTCTTTATTTTTTCAACTTCTTCTTTATCCATTGAACTTGTTGTTTTGGGAGAGTGTGGCGGTTGCTTGTCATCATGACTGGCAATGCTCCTGATTCTGCTTTTTTTATGTTTACTTTGTCTGGTGTGTGAACTGCCAGATTGCTTTAATGAAGCAAATCTATTAAATTATTTATATATAGAACAATTTTGAGTGACGTTTTTTTCTGTTGAAATGAATTATTTCTCGAAAATCACCCGTCTATGCGGTGTTTGACCATAACATAGACGGGGTGGCATTATTGTGTAGCTGTGCCTTGTGCAAAGATATGCCGTATGCTTTTCGTTTGCAAGTGTTTTTCTGAAATGTTGGTATTTTCGGGCATTTCTACAACTCTTTACGGTTCCGGCGTCGCCAGAGCCAGTGCCATATCTTGAAATATGGTATCCATAATGCTTCCTGCGGATAGTACCATATAAGAGTGAGCAGCCGTCGGATGTTGTTGAACAGCTTTGGGAATATGCCTCTGTTCTGAATGTATCGTGTGTCGTGCTTCCCGAAATTTCCGGCAAGCATAATTTCACGCAAAAGGAATTTGCCGTGTCTTGTGTTCGGCTCAACCGGCATTAGGCTACAATCGAGGTGAAACATGTGTTGCATAATGTACATTACGGCACCTGCGAATCTTTCAATTCCGAACTCCTTGATTTCGCTTCGGTACTGCTTCTTTTCCAAGGCTGTCATTCCTTGCTTCATGACAAAATAGTAGTCGAGGAGCTGGCGCATGCCTATGCCTTCAGAAAACAGGTGACGGTATATGTGCAGCAGCATGTATATTCTGTTGAAAGCTGCGGTCGGTGCGTTGAAATCACCTTCCGGTGTATGCACGGTGTTGCAGAACTGCTCGTCTGCCTGGCCTTTGAAATATGCTTGCAGGCGTTTGTCGGTAAATGGATTGTACATCCATGTAGGCCTGTAGTGTATCTCTATGTCAAGGTCGGGAGTAATGGGGAAATCGACATGATGATATGTAGGGGTGCAATCCTTGATATGCTTCCTGACATATGCGAGGACTTCCCCGCAACCACTTTCCAGCCATATATCTATGTCTCCGGGGGTACGCAGGGTGGGGTCGGGGTAGAACTGTGCTGCTCCTTGCCCCTTGAGAATGCAGTTGCGGAATCCGTCGTGGAGGAACTTCTTGGCTACATACACGCTCTTCCTGTTAAGGTCGGCGTTCTTCTTCTGTATTATGTTGCTTAGCTGAAACCATTGCAGGAGTATCTCTTTGGGCGGTCGTTGCTCCTGCGGCAACTCCTTTATGCCGGCAAAGGCTATTCCTGCAAGGGTCT
>JAFWZH010000029.1 GCA_017522515.1 Clostridia bacterium | reverse complement strand
ACTCGAACTCCCGACCGACGGCTTAGAAGGCCGTTGCTCTATCCAACTGAGCTATGGGCACAAATGGAGCGGGTGAAGGGAATCGAACCCTCACAATCAGCTTGGAAGGCTGATGTTCTACCATTGAACTACACCCGCTTAAATGTCTAACAGGCTCCTATCGAAACCCGACTTAGACATTATACACACACCTTTTTGCCTTGTCAACATGTTTTTAAAATTTATTTTGATAATTTTGCCGGTACAAAATTCGCAACATAAAAATCTGTGTTCTTAAATTTATATGCACAATTTACAGTAGAACCATCCTCTTTACAATCTATAACACAAGGAAGAACATTTATTTTCGCTCCCTTTTTTGGTTTGAAGGCTGTGGTGTCAACGGTACCATCTTTATTTGTTTTAAAAATTATTTCTTCCCAAGGGATAAGAACTTCTATAATATAGCTGTTTTTTCCTTTTGTGTGATCGGTAGCAACACCTTGTATTTTATCTGTAATCATTTCCTCATTATAGTTGTGTCGTGAGGCTATAACCTTGCCATCTGAAGTTGCCCCTAACGTAAAGAAAATTCCCTGTTTTGAATTATTTATTATATTACCGGGATTAACACCCAACTGTAGGCAATCTACCCCAACCCATCCAACATTTTCCGGTTTATAAGAAGGACTTTTATCCTCTATCTCTGCGGCATAATATAGGCCGGACTCATCCCAAGACATGTATATTTCTGCTCCATATAAGCCACTTATACCTGACCAAGGAATACAATTTGATTTATCCATTTTATATGATAACTTATATTCTTTTTCTTCTATTTTACCATCAATTTTCGCACTGCCGTAAGGTATGTCAAAAGATATGTCGATTTCGTTATTGATTGCAAAACCCCCGTTTGAATCTTTATCTGCATAATCAACATCCAAAGTGCTGTCATTTGGCCTGTATGCATAGTAGAATTCGCCGATTCCCTCTTTAAACGGTTGTTGTCCCTTTTTAACCTCTGTTCCTTTTACACATTTTATTCTTTCATTGCTGCCATGATCATATCTCAAATACACATTGCCTCCGAGATTTTCACTGGCGCAAATAAACACATGTCCTGGCATACCGGGTCTTGTGGGGTCGTGTTTCATAAAAACAATATCTCCCGGTTGAAGTGCCGAAATATCTGTTATTTTCTCGAAATTTAAAGATTCAAGCCAAGCGGGTTGTTGAAAAACAACCAAACCATTATTATATGGTTGATCCGTAAAGCCCGTTCTGTAAAGAACCCAATCTATAAGGCGGTCACAACTTGTGAGTCGTTCTCCTCTGTTAAGAGCTTTATCTACATCAAGTTCTCCCCAGTTGTATCCCGGATTTATTGATGCGTGTCCATATACGAAATCATTATCTCTTGCAAAATCAGTAACTTTTTGTGCTTCCTCACAAATTTTTTCTCCAAGAGTTTGTTTAACTTTGTTTTCCTTTTCTTTTTTACAAGAAATTGTAGGTACAATCAAAGTCAAAATTACCATAATGATTAATAATCTCTTAAATCTTCTCAAAGCCATAATATCTCCTCTTTCGAACGTCTTTACTCTGTGTTTAAAATATCATATCATGCCACCGATGTAAAGTCCGATTTTATTTGACACACTTTTTTATTCGGAATATAATTTTCGCAATTCCCTACACGAGGTGATTTTATGCAATATGACAAAAAACTCATACTTGCTTCCTGTTCTCCCAGACGCCGAGAATTAATAAAATTTCTTGGATTGCCCTTTGAGTGCATAAGTGTTGATGCCGATGAAAGTACATCACACAAAAACCCGGAAGCAGCCGTTAAAGAAATTGCTGCAAAAAAAGCGCGCGCCGCTTTAGCCTTGCGTAAAATTTCCGCAAACGAAATCATTATAGGAGCTGACACTGTTGTTGTGTATAACGACAAGTTATTAGGTAAGCCATTAGATGACAAAGATGCCGAAAATATGCTTCTTTCTTTAAGTGGGAAAAAACATTTTGTATATACAGGAGTTTCTTTAATATATACTAACAAAGAGGGTGCCCTTTCCGAATTATCCTTTGCCGAAAAAACGGAGGTTTGTTTTGCGGAAATAAGCCTTTCAGATATAAAAAAATATATTTCCACCGGCAATCACAGAGACAAAGCCGGCAGCTACGCAATACAAGACGAGTTTTCTGTTCATGTTAAAGGCATCAACGGAGATTACAATAATGTGGTAGGTTTTCCTGTTTCGAGAATATATCAAGAGCTGGCAAAAATCACCTGATACAAGTCATTGGTTTTATTTAACATTTACATTTCTCTTTTTCTCTTGCTATTATCTTTGCGAGAAAAGGAGGAATTTTTTTATGAGAAAATCTATTTACTTTTTTATACTCACCATCATATTCACTGCAGTAATAGCGTGGGGCAATTTTCCGAATGTCGCTGCTTCGGGAAACGCACCTACCTCTGCAGGGATGGTACGAACGTCGGGAGGCACGCTTAACGTAAGAGTTGCAGCTTCTACAGACAGCAATATCGTTTCTTCACTAAGAAACGGAACATATATTTCCATTTATGAGCAAAACGGTAATTTCTATAAAGTCCTTTATGCTTCGGGAAAAGTGGGTTATTGCCACAAAAACTATATTGATTCAATATCAGGAAGCTACGGAGCTTTTGTCAATACAGCTTCCACATCTTTGAATGTACGTAGCGGTCCGTCTACTTCCCACGGAATTATCAACTCGCTGTACAAAGGAGAGCCTGTCGTTATTTTATCGGCACACGGAGGCTTCTACAAAATCCTATACCGAGGGACAAAAATCGGCTATGCTTCATCTGCATATATTTCAGGAGCGATTTTTCTAAGCATTCCTGACTTTAAGCAATACGACAGCAGGTGGAAAAACATTCGTTTGGGAAGCTCAAGCAAAACCATCTATCAATCCGGTTGTTTAACTACCGCCATTGCGATGGAACGTTCTTTTGCTTACGGTTACACTGTAACACCGGACACAGTGGCAAAGAATTCAAGCTATACTTCCGGCGGCTCAATCTATTGGCCTACTGCGTATGGTTTCATAACGGGAAGTGACTATCTTAATAGAATACATTCTCTATTAAAACAAGGAAAACCTGTTATTGTCGGTGCTACTAATCGCTACGGAGGCCAACATTGGGTGATTGTTACAGGATATACCCCAAAAGGAAGTGTTTCAGCCGACGATTTTACAATAAACGATCCCGGTTCTTCTGTGCGTAAGTCCTTAGATGCTTTTTTTGACAGTTATCCCAATTTCTACAAGGCCGCCTATAGGAAATAATCTTTTATGCGTATGTGTTGTTGGCAAAAAAGAAACAATATGATAAAATTATGCGGAGTATTAACTTAAAATTTTAAAAAAGGATTATTTAAATGAAAAATTATAAAACAGTTTTTTTTATTTTGATTGTTTGTTTTATTATAACACTTGGCATCAGCAGTTGTACTTCGAGCGACGAAAAGGCATCCCCTACGTCTAACATTTTGTTTGTTTCCCCCACTGTAGGAATTGTTTCAAGTTCACATACGTTGGAAACAACACCTGCACCTACCCCTACGCAAAAGGTCACACAGAGTCCTACGCAAGCTACCACGCAAACAGTTGCGCCGGCAGCCACACAAACTGCCACACAAACTGCCACACAAATTACTGCACAAACAGCCGAGCCTACCCCTGTTCCGACAGGAGACATTCAGTTGTCTTTTGATTACACTGAAGCAACCGGTGATAAATCAAAATTTACAAACAGAGCTCCTTTGAAGCAAGTCAGCTTTACAGTAAAAGATCCGTACAACACGCAGAATTTGTCTACAACAAGGATCGGCCATTGGTTTGGTTCAAATACAGCACAACCCATAAAATTCCAGAAACAGTACGAGTCAAAAGGTTGGCCTGCAATAACCATTGACACAAAAACTACCGAAAAAGTAATTTATCTTACATTTGACTGTGGTTACGAAAACGGTCACACAGAGAAGATTCTTAATACTTTAAAAGAAAAGAATTGCCCTGCTGCCTTTTTTGTAACATTAGGATACGTTGAAAGTTGCCCCGGTTTAACAGCAAGAATGATAGAAGACGGTCATATTGTCGGCAACCACTCTTCAAACCATCCTGATTTTTCTAAAATTTCCAAAGAGCGTATGGCTCGCGAAATACAAAAGTTAGATAACTATTTAAGAGTTTTTTTCGGATATTCTTCTCCGTATTTCCGTTACCCGACAGGCGCTTACAGTGATTGCTCCATGGAACTTCTGTCCTCTATCGGATACAGGGCAGTTTTCTGGTCTTACGCATATAACGATTATACGGAGGGTGCGTTCCCCGGTAAGGACCTTGCTTTCAAATATGTTACGAATCGTTTGCACCCGGGTGAGGTTCTTTTACTTCACGCAATATCTCCCGGCAACGCTGACGCACTTGGAGATATAATCGATTACGCACGAGCTCAAGGCTATGAATTTAAATCATTAGATGAATATTTCGAGGTGAATTTATGAAACAAAAAGGATACAACACAACAATAAAATTAGTTTATGCCGCCACCAGCTTGGCTTTATGCCTTGTTTTGCCTTTTTTGACCGGTCAAATACCCAAAATCGGCAGTATGCTTTCCCCCATACATATACCTGTCTTGCTTTGTGGTTTTTTATGCGGTTGGCCATATGGTTTTGCTGTCGGAATACTTGCAGCACCTTTAAGAACGCTTGTATTTGGAATGCCACCTTTTCCAAACTGGCTTTTTATGTGTTTTGAAATGGCTGTATACGGTTTATTAACAGGACTTTTATATAAGCTCTTACCTAAAAAGAATATTTACATTTACATAAATTTGATTATTTCAATGCTTGCAGGCAGAATTGTATGGGGAGCCGCAAGATTTGCACTTATGGGGCTTACAAATACTTCTTTTTCTTTTAAATTATTTTTATCTATAGGTTTTGTAGAAGCTCTACCCGGAATAATATGTCAAATAATTTTAATTCCCATTATAGTTATGACATTTAAAAAAGCAAATCTAATGCCTGTGGAAAAGAACTATCGACTGAAATGAGACATATACTGCCCAAATTAGCCCCCACTTTTTCTCCAGTCAATTAATTTTATCAAAATTTCAATTTTGCGCAATGAAATATTCTTTGACAAATCAACAACCAAAAACTCAATACCTGCGTCGTTAGAGTCCTTACAAAAAAGTTCTATGTCTGTTGCTTCTTTATAGTCTTTAAGATATGCAGTAACCAAATCTTCAACCAAGACAGATCTTTGAACTGCAACACACAGGCTATTTTCTCTCTTAGTGATAAATATAACAGGGGTGTCATCTGCTCTACTGATAGTAATCTTAGATGCGTGAACAATAGCATCGCGTAAATTTTCAGAAGCCAAATCATCCCCGTATCCTTCAAGACAGGAAACCATATTTTGTATTTCGGGCCTGGTTTTTCTTGGCTGAAAATCAGAAATATATACAATTACATTATTCTCTTCTTTTGGAATAAATTTCAAGCAACTGACAACAACCTCATCTATTGTAAGCGGATCACATAACACTCCTACCCATTTAAGTATAAGAACCAACAAATTGAGAGTAAACCCTACAAACAATCCTAGCGACATTCCCTTTAATTCAAACCAACTTATAGAAATTGACAGTTCACTTATACCAGTCAATAGCACAGCCGCAGTAATCACTTGATTGGATACCTTCTTGTAATTAACTCGTTGTTCTACCAGCAACTGAATACCTGGTGCAGAAATAACTCCAAACAAGAACAATTCCATTCCTCCGATAACTGATTTGGGAATTCCCAAAATTATATTTTGCATTGCTCCAAAAAACGAAAAAACCATCGCTAGCACTGCAGCAATAATGTATGGGATATATGAATATGGATCCGTCATTTTATTGATTAACGAGCATGGATCGCGACGCTCTGTTTTGTTTCGGTGTATTCCCATAACTGCAATATTCTCTGCATATATGGTGTTTGGAACCGACCCTATAAAAGATGACGCAAGAGACGCAAAACCATGTGACAAAACCGCACTGCCAATTTTTTTTACTGATTTTTCATCAAAAATTTTCGCATCACTATCTTCCTCTTGCATGCGGTTTATGACTGTAACTCTACCAATATTCTCAACAAACACCACAAGTGTGGCGGGTATGACCGCTATAATGAGACTTAACACATTCTCAGGAAGACTCAAAAGAGGCAAGCTGAAATTCGGAGGACGTATATCCGTTAATTTTGTCATATCTACAACAGGGGGACCATTCATAATAACATATACGATATAACCCGCAATCATCCCTACGATAATTGCAGTATTCTTCCAAAACTTACGTCGTATCAAAGAAAAGACAATAATGACAAGTAATGTGACAGTAGATACGATAATTGCTTCATAATCCGGTACTCCAGTTGCCGTTTTAAACCCCGCATCGGATATTGCAGTATCCGACAGTTCAAGTCCAATTAAAGAAATCGCAGGTCCTATAACTGCGGCAGGAAAATATTTTGAAAAAAAACGGTCTATTCCTTTTATAAAATAAAACAGAAAAGAAAAAACTATAAGTAATAAACTTCCAAAAAAATATGCCCATCCAACATAAGCAAAGGCTAACCTCGGATTTACACCCTGAATGGTATGACTCTCTAAAAGAAAAATTGTAATAGCTATATACGCAAAACTGGAGCCTAAATATGCAGGAATAGGTGTTCCAAAAAACAATTTTTTTCTCTTTTTATCTATACGAATTGAAGAAAAAAAACAAAAAACTACAGTCCCCAATCCGCTAGCAAACAAAACAAGCGATACATCAACAACAGAACTACAAGTATTATTAATAAGAATTGGAACTAATATAGTGGCAGGAAGCATAGCAAGAAAATGTTCTAAAGCCAATGGTATAATTCCACTTTTAAAAAAAAACCAACTTGATTTTCGTGCCCATCCATTGTATATTTTTTCAGGTTTAATATTTCTTTTTTTCAACAATCTCCCTCCTTTTCTTCAATAATTGTAATCCCTGAACTTCAAACTAAAAAAAACAACTTGTCTGTTTTTCATTCGATAATAGCCCTGTTAGTTCTACTAAATTATCTCAAACCCTTTTCACCGCAAGCACTGTGTCAAAGCCATTAATATTCCATTCTTTTGTATAAGCATCAGCGCAAAACTCACTTTCGAATTTCATGCTGTCTGCAAGAACCTCTTCACAAATAAGAGCTTGATTTCTTGACATATAAGCTTTAATCTCTTCGCTGCCTTTCTGACATACACAAATGTGGTCCATAACCTCAAAACCGGCTTCTTTACGCATTGTCTGAATGCGGCTGATAATTTCACGAACAAAGCCCTCTTCTATAAGCTCCTCTGTCAGAGTTGTATCAATTACAACTGTTATTCCTTTGTCGGAAACTGCCTCAAAGCCTTCTTTTTGTGACATATCTATAAGCAAGTCTTCTTTTGTAAGAACTGCCTCTTTATCACCAAGGTCAATGGTGAGCGTACCATTTCCGTCAAGCTCTGCCATAGCTGCATTTCCGTCAAGCTCTGCAAGCAATGTACGGATTTTGCCCAAGTCTTTACCATATTTAGGACCTAACGTCTTAAGCTGCGGTTTAAATGTATATGAAGTGAATGCACCGACTTCTTGTGTAAATTCAAGCTTTTTAACATTAAGCTCTTCTGCAACAATTGCGGAATAGAACTCGTTGAGCTCATCTTCTGCCTTAACAAACATTTTACCCAAAGGCTGTCTGTTTTTGATGTTTGCATTATTTCTTGCAGCTCGGCCAAGAACAACAATTTCAAGAAGAAGCTCCATGTCATCCTCTAATTTGCTGTCAATAAGACTCTCGTCTGCTACAGGGAAGTCACAAAGGTGAACGCTCTCAGGAGCAGTCTTATCTACGCTGCAAACTAAGTTTCTGTAAATATCGTCTGCCATAAAAGGTATCATAGGTGCAGAAATTTTAACAAGATTTACAAGAACTGTGTAAAGTGTCATATATGCGTTAATCTTGTCCTGTGGCATATCTTTTACCCAGAAACGCTCTCTGCTTCTTCTTACATACCAGTTACTAAGCTCATCTACGAAATCCTGGAGCACCTTTGACGTCTCAGTGATTCTGTAATTCTCAAGATTATTGTCAACTGCTTTAATAACTGTATTAAGTCTGGAAATAATCCATTTATCCATTACAGGCAGCTTATCATAATCAAGTGTATACTTAGTAGGATCAAATTTGTCAATATTTGCGTAAAGCACATAGAATGCATACGTATTCCACAAAGTGCCGAGGAACTTGCGCTGACCTTCTGTAACTGCCTTAGCGTAGAACTTATTGGGAAGCCACGGAGCACTGTTAGAATAGAAGTACCAGCGAATTGCGTCTGCGCCGTAAGTTTCAAGAGCATCGAAAGGATCTACTGCATTACCTTTTGATTTAGACATTTTTTGACCGTTTTCATCTTGAACAAGACCGAGAACGATAACATTCTTGTACGGCGTATCATCAAATATCAATGTTGAAATAGCCATCAAAGAATAGAACCAACCTCTCGTTTGGTCAACAGCTTCACTGATAAAGTCTGCAGGGAAATGCTCTTCAAATATATCTTTATTCTCAAAAGGATAGTGCCATTGTGCAAAAGGCATAGCACCCGAGTCAAACCAACAGTCGATAACTTCTTTAACACGAGTCATTTCACCACCGCACTCAGGGCAACGGATTTTAACTGCATCAATATATGGTCTGTGAAGTTCAATGTCATCAGGACAATTATCAGACATTGATTTTAATTCCTCTATAGAGCCGATTGCATGTCTGTGTCCGCAAGAACATTCCCAAATATTAAGAGGTGTTCCCCAATATCTGTCGCGGCTAATGCCCCAATCCTGTACATTTTTAAGCCAGTCACCGAAACGACCTTTACCGATTGACTCCGGTATCCAATTTACTTTGTTGTTATTCTCAATAAGTTTCTCGCGCACAGATGTCATCTCTATAAACCAAGAATCTCTTGCATAATAAATAAGCGGTGTATCGCATCTCCAACAGAAAGGATATGAGTGCTCGAAAGGAATAACCTTAAACAACAATCCTCTCATATTAAGGTCTTTGATGATTTCTTTATCTGCGTCCTTACAGAAAGTACCTGCCCACGTTGTTTCTGCAGTCATCTGTCCTCTGTTGTCAACAAGCTGCAGGAACGGAAGTTTATACTTCTTACCAACAAGTGCGTCGTCTGCACCGAATGCAGGCGCAATGTGTACTATACCTGTACCGTCGGAAGTTGTAACGTAGCCGTCACACGTTACGAAATATGCCTTTCCGTCAAGCTTTTTAAAGGAATATAAAGGCTCATATTCCATCATTTCCAACTCTGAGCCTGTATAGCTTTCGAGTATTTCATACTCTTCTTCTATATTTGAAGAAATAAGCTCCTCTGCCAAGATATAATTTGCTGTTTCTGTTTTTATCTTAACGTATTTAACATCAGGATTTACACACAAAGCTACGTTAGAAGGAAGTGTCCAAGGTGTTGTTGTCCAAACTAAGAAATAAGTATTGTCCTGACCTACAACTTTCATTTTAACTGTTACTGAGCGGTCTTTAACGTCTTTATAACCTTGTGCAACTTCGTGGCTCGAAAGAGGTGTGCCGCAACGAGGACAATAAGGAACAATCTTAAAGCCTTTATAAAGCAAACCTTTTTCCCAGATTTTCTTAAGTGCCCACCATTCAGATTCGATAAAATTATTGTCATAAGTAACATACGGGTCGTCCATATCTGCCCAGAAACCAACTGTTCCCGAGAAATCCTCCCACATGCCTTTATATTTCCATACACTCTCTTTACATTTCTTTATAAAAGGCTCAAGACCGTATTCTTCTATTTGCTCTTTACCATCAAGGCCCAAAAGCTTTTCAACTTCAAGCTCAACAGGAAGACCATGAGTGTCCCAACCTGCTTTTCTCAAAACGTGGTAACCCTTCATCGTTCTGTAACGAGGAATCATATCTTTAATTACACGAGTAAGAACGTGTCCTATATGAGGCTTACCGTTTGCAGTCGGAGGTCCGTCATAAAACGTATATGTTTCCTTGCCTTCGCGAAGCTTTATACTCTTCTCGAAAATATTGTTCTCTTTCCAGAACTTTTCGGTTTTCTTTTCTCTCTCAACAAAATTCAAGCTCGATGATACCTTTTCGTACATAAATTTTCACCATTTTCTAAATTACTGTAGTGCTCTCAAACGCTTTTTAAAAGAAACACTGCCGCAACTTTCATAATAATATTTTAACACCCTTTAGTCAAGTAAAACTTATCCCGCAACACTCTTACTGTCAACAAATTTAACATTAACTATTTCGCTGTCAGTTCCCACGCGCATAGGCATTCCCCAATAGCCAACGCCGGAAGTCACAATCGCATGAGGACTTTGTGTATTTTTTCGATAATAACCGTAATCGACAGTATACAGAATGTCCGTAATTAAATTTGCCGGAAAAAGCTGTCCCTTATGCGTATGGCCACACAAAACCAAATCAACATCGCCCCTGTATGTGTGAATATTTCCCGGATTATGGTCAAGCACCACAACCGGCAATTTTTTATCTTCTATCTTAAAGAATTCAGAAAGTTCTTTACGTTCGTCTCCTCCGTAACCGCCTATAGGTGAGCCATCTAACCTTCCCACTAATACAAGCCGATTATCAATAATTTCATATTCATCCCTCAGTAAACGTATATTTGCTTTTTCCATAAAAGAAACCATTTGTTTATTTGTACTGCCCGCATCGTGATTGCCAAAACAAGCATAGGTGCCAAAAGTTGAACGAATACCGCGCAATATTTCCATAGCTGCCTCAGGATTCTTTATAGACGCGTAGTCTGTGTCAAAAAAATCGCCCGCAATACATACCACATCAGGATTCATTGAGTTAATTTCATTAACAATTTTCTCCAAGCGTCCCTCGGAACCAACAGCACCCAAATGCAAGTCACTTATCATTACTAAATTCAAATCCGAAATATCATTTTTGTTTTCTAATTGTATTTCATAAGAAACATGGTTAATTTGGCGTGCATTTATAAAGCCATATACACATGTTATACCCGTTAAAATTAAAACCGTCACAGATAAAATTCCTTTAAAATATCTGTAATCAGTAAAAGAAAGCTTCATTATTCGCGGCACCAACATTATTACATCTGCTAATACAACAAAGATCAAAAGATATATAAAAATGCCCATATAATATGCGCTGATCAGTCCTAAAGCGTGCTTTATTCCATCAGGAAAAGGTATCATAGAACGGCCAAAACCCAACGTCATTATTACAGCCAACAACAAAAGCACTGTAAGTATAGGCCAAAAACGCATATTCGGAAAAAAGCAAGCAAATCCCTGATAAAATCTGCTTGCTAAATAATAGCTTATTCCTGCTAAAACGGCAAAAACAAAAAACACTAACAAAAACGGCATTTGTTATCTCCTTTTTTATAAAATTGTACACAATTTAAATTTTTACCACATCGACAGTAGCTATTCCATATTTTTTCATAATTTCCACATCTTGCTCTGTGATAATTTCACCGCTTATCACTACAGGCACTGCGGGCGGGCATGAAACTGTGGGCGCACCGCAAATTTTCCCTACGGAATCCTCTGCCGCTACCGTTTCGTGCAGTGCAAAGACTGCTTCTCTGATTGAAACTTTTTGCTCATGGCGTTGTATTTTTACTTCCGGCAATGTTTCCTTAAAGGGCTTTTTCAACGGAATATTTGCAAAAGCTTCTTCTAATCGCTTAAAGTCTGTAATTGTATTCTCTGTACTTGCCATAAATACCGCAAAATCATCATCGCACATTTCCGGTACAATTTTATGCTTCTTCAATTCTTTCATGAATTTTTCTCCGCGATATCCGGCAGCTTTTATATTTACTACAATTTTTAATGGCTCTGTTTCTTCTACCACATAGCCAAAAGAAGCAATTTTTTCCTTAACTGCCAAAACTCTTTTTACCGTCCGAGCTAAGTTTTCTCTATAGTCATCAGCTAAATATCCGTTGCACCAATCAAGTGATTGCAACACAAGATACGATGGGCTCGTTGTTGCAAAAACGCGAAGCATTTTTTGCGCAGCATCAATATATTCTGCCGGACACTTTGCAGAAAAATGCAAATACGCACCACCTGTTAAAACAGGCAGGGTTTTATGTGCCGAATCACAACAAATATGCGCTCCAAGTTGAATAGGGTGCCCCTTTTCCGTAGAATAAACATCCGGCAAAAAGTGCAAGTATGCACCGTGGGCGTTGTCAACCAGCAAAAGTATATTGTGCGCATCACATACGTTGCCGATTGTTGCAATATCGGCGATATTCCCCAAATAATCAGGTGACGTGATGTAAATCGCATCAGGTTTTTGCTTGCAATCAGTCAAAGCCTTTTCTACATCTGCGGTCAAAATTTCGCAACTGCATAAATGAGTGAAATCTCGTGGATATATCCACTCCACATCAATATCAAGCACAGCACAAGCATAAATAAAAGCTTTGTGTACATTTCGCGAAGCTAAAACAAGCGGTCTTTTGCCCTTTTTTAAAGTTGCCACAGCACCCAACATGGCTCTTATGGCATGGCTGGAACCTTCTGTAGAATAAAATGTCTTTGCAGTGCAAAAAAGCGAAGCTGCATTGTCTTCGCTCTCTTTAATAATGCCTTCTGACATATAAAGTACATCGGCACCGTTTATTTCTGTTATGTCATATTGCTCGCAACCTGTAAAATCCGTGCCTTTATGACCGGGCATATGAAAACGCGAAAAGTTGCTGTCTGCGTATTTTTGAACAAAATTATAAATCGGGGTTTTCATTTTATTCTTCCTCTGCCTCGGCAACTTTTATCATTACAGCACATTCAATTCGCTTTTTGAAAAGCTCACAACCGTATTCATAAACACCGTTTATACTGCCTGTTGCATGGTAAGAATTAGCTGCACAGCCTCCCGAACAATAAAGCTTTGCCCAACAATCTCTGCATTCTTTCCTTGCATAAGCATTGCAAGAACGGAATTCATCCTGCACTTCTTTTCTCGTGACGCCTGTCCATACATTACCAAGACTGTATTTAGGATCTCCCACAAATTGGTGACAAGGATAAAGCTCTCCCCAAGGAGTAACAGCCATGTATTCCGTACCGGAACCGCAACCGGTGATTCTCTTGTAAATACATGGTCCGTTTGTCAAATCTATCATATAATGGTAAAAAGTGAAACCATCGCCCGTCTTTTTACGTTTAATCATTTCTTTGGCTAAAATTTCATATTGTTCTTTGAGCTTTGGCAAATCCTCCTCTGTAAGTGCATAGGGATCGCCGGGCGGACAAACAACAGGCTCCATACTAAGCTCTTTAAAGCCAAGGTCTGCCATGTGGAAAATATCATTCGTAAAATCCACATTATTATGGGTAAAAGTACCTCGCATGTAGTAATCCTTGCCGCCGCGCTTTTCAACAAGACGCTTAAATTTAGGGACAATCAAATCGTAACTGCCTCTGCCTGCATGATCTGTACGGAAATGGTCATTAACTTCTTTTCTGCCGTCCAAACTCAGTACAACATTGCTCATTTCTTTGTTGGCAAAATCAATAACATCATCATCAATTAAAACGCCGTTTGTAGTAAGGGTAAATCTGAAATTCTTATTGTGTTGTTTCTCCACACTTCTGGCATATTCCACAAGCTTTTTAACAACATCCCAATTCATAAGCGGCTCACCGCCGAAAAAGTCTACTTCGAGATTTTTACGTGTTCCTGAATTGGCAATTAAAAAGTCAAAGGCCTGCTTGCCTGTTTCAAAGCTCATAAGAGCTCTGTCTCCGTGATACTTACCTTGACTTGCAAAACAATAAGAACAGCTCAAATTACAAGTGTGGGCGACATGCAGACAAAGAGCTTTAACCACATTACTGTTGTTTTTATAGTCTATAGCAAGGTTTTCAAATTCGTCCTCAGTAAACAGCTTGCCGCTTTCTTCAAGAGAACGTATATCCTCAAGACATTCTTTTACCTCGTCTGCCGTAACTTCCGGCCAAGACGCATACTTTTGCAGTATTTTTGACAGTATTTCTTCTTCGGAATGCCCTTTATACATTTCTATTATATCGTACGCCACTTCGTCTACTGCATGAACAGAGCCGCTGCAAGTGTCGAGCACTATGTTATATCCATTTAACTTATATTGATGTACCATTAACCGTCCCTCGGATTTCTAAAAATGTAAAGCTCCGAGATTCATGTGAATTTGAGTCTCGGAGCTTTTTTAGGCCTTTTAACAGCCCCTATTACTTAATACCGAATAAAATTATTTGTTATTCTTATTCTCGCATTTCTGATTTGCAACACCGCATGATGTCTTGCAAGCTGACTGACAAGATGTCTGGCACTCACCGCATCCGCCTTTTTTTGCTGTGTTAGCAACGTTCTTTGTTTCAATAGTTTTTATTCTGCTCATTGGTCTAACCTCCAAATCTTAATCGTTTTTAACATGTAAACTCTATCATACCGATTTGTGCTTGTCAAGCCTCTAATGCCACATTATGCATTATCAGAAGGCTTCTTTTTTAGCACCAACACCAAAGTTGTAATCGCTGCAGCAATCACCACTGCACAAATAACAACGACAATTATAACTAATGTATTATCGTTTTTATTGTCTTTTTCTTTAGGTTTTGCAGCAGAAGCAGTTGTTGTAGGAGATGTAGTTTCATCCGTTTCCATTGGCTCTGTTGTGGCAACAGCTGTTTCCGTTGCTTCAGGAGTAGCACTTGTAGGTGCTGCTGTCTGCGTAACATTGATTGTGGGCGAAACAGTTGTTGCACTTGGTTTTGCTGTAGTCGGAGCAGCAGTAGGTGTTTTAAGCGCAGGTCTTGCCGTTGCCGTATCGGGAACAACATTTATTGTTTTACTGCCGAAAATATACCTATAATTAAATCTGTTGTTCGGAGCAACATCGCCTTTGTCGATAAAGAGCATTATGTCGTCCTCCTCCGGAATATTATCTGCAAACTTAAAGTCAACAGTAAAGCTATTGCCCGGAATTCTTATTGAACTTCTGGAAATACCGATTACCATTTCCTTGCCGCTGTATGAAATATCTGCATCAGCAACGTATTCCAATTCATACTTTCCCGAAGCGTCGAAACGCTCTATAGTCGCTTTGTTACCAACTCTTACACGATTAACCAAATAGTCATAACCATGCCAGCCCGTTTTGTAATTTGCATCAATATTAAGCATCAAATTCATCCAGTTTGTTCCCTCCGGCGACGTAATATTTTCTACTGTTCTAACGTAGAAATAAATGTTATTTGCGTCAGATGCAACTCTTACTTCTTCAAAGTCATTTCTGCCGGAATCGTCCTTATAATAATACTTCTTCGAAGATGTCGAGCCGGGATGGTCTCTGTGCATAGTATCGTATAAGTCATCATAGTATATGTTGCCGGAATTTCTTATCGTAGAAAAATCATTGACATTAACTGTCTGTGTCTTTGTGGTAACGGGAATCTCTCTTGCTCCTTTAAATTGTCTTATATAATCTGTAAGCAAGTAGTAGTAGTTATCTCCGTAGCCACCCTTCATAGGTGCAATGTCTCGTGAATATTCAGCACTGTACGCATCTACGAAATATGTCTCTCCGGAGGGCAGTCTCTTGCCTAAAAAGTTATCTGAGCCATTAGACAAAAATCTTTGTGCCATCCACTCGTTCCACTGTGTAACCAATACAAATTGCGGATCAAGCTGCAAAGCGCGCGTCCATTGTTCCGTAAAATAAATTCCCTTTTCAGGTTGCTGTTTTGATGCCGCCGGTTGTCTTCCGTTAGAATAGCTCTTTCCCATATTTGAAGTAGGATGCTGCGCTGCTGCTACAGAAACCATTTCTCTCTGGCTTGATGTATTACCGGGAGCCCAGCCGCCTTTTTGCGGTGAGTTTTCAAGCCAAGGCCATTTGCCTGCGCCACTTTGCCAAGCCCAACAATCTCGAACTTCAAAAGCGTTCTTTAACTCTGTGGAATTCGGTGCAGAGGTAGGACAAAGCATTAAAAATTCACCGTCAATAGTATACAATGCATCGTCATATTCTCCCGTTTTATAATAAGTATTGTAAAGCTCTTTTAAAACATTCGATACGCTGTTTAAAGGTCCTCCTGCTTTTATCATCCATGTTGCCTTTAAATACTTCTGTCCATCTTGTTTTCTCTTCATGTTTTCTTCAAAGAAAACCTTATATGCATCATGATATAAATATCCGTTACCGGCATCAAAAAATACGCCGTCAACTCCTGCATCACAAAGCATCTGAATGTCTTTTCTGATTACCCATGGGTCATCGCTCCTGTAATATCCGAAATACGGTTCATCCCAATAATGGAATGCAGGAGAGCCACCCCAGTTATATTTTCCCGATGATTCACCGTTTTTTAATATTGTGGCGATATTATAAATACCTTGTACGTGTTTAGGTAAGTGCCATGTATAGTAAAACATAAGTACTTGCTTTTCTTCTTGAACGTCCCTTACCTCATCACCTGTGGAAACTTCTCGTCCCAAATCGTCTACCGCAACCCACGTGTCGCTCATGGTGTCTCTTACATTTCCGTAGTCAGGTGTTTCGAGAATGTAGCTTTTTGCGCCAAAAACAGTCATGGGCATTACAATCTGCAGCGCAAAAATAAAAACAATAAGTGTAACTAATATTTTTTTCATTTTTGACCTCCTTTAACTTTCTTGTTAAAGCTTTTTTTTACAATAATTTTTATAAAGTTAGAAATATAATAAACTAAAATCTCTACAAAATCAACCGATTTTTTTACCGGGTTCTTTTTTTATTTCCGTGAAAAGTTTACGAAAATAAAGGAGGACAGTCTAGTGATAATTTACTTGCTATCAAATAAATCATTTGTTTGTAACTATCTAAAGTTCTATATCCCCTTGCTCTTCGTTTGGCAGATTGT
>JAFWZH010000230.1 GCA_017522515.1 Clostridia bacterium | reverse complement strand
TGGCAATCTTTACAGCATTTCTGCGAACCGCTTGTTACTGTATATTTATTGTTGCATATCGGACAAATTTGCTCACTTCCTACTGCTATTGACAGACCTGCAAGTTTCTTTTCCTTGTAAGCCTTATTACGCAGAACCTGTGCTTTATCACGGCAGTAAATGCAGTATTTCGCTCTGTTGGATTTGGAATGAAACTCTTTGCCACACATTTCACAAGTATGGGTAAACACAAATAACCCTCCAAACTATTGATTTTTCATTATAGAGATTCCCTATTATTTTATTGTTCTTCATAAACTTTTAGTCAGACAATAATTATAACTCACCGACAATCTCATTATAACTTACCAAGCTAACATTGCCCAGTTCTTCAGCCTTGTCAATACATCCTTTTGTAAATCCTGTCTTTGAGAAAAGATAATAATGCACATTTGTGTATGAAAAAAGCTTGCTTCTTTTTACAAGTGTTTCAAGTACGCCAAGGTCAACCTTTTCGTTAGTCCATTTGCACTCTCCGAAAAGTGCTGTATCCTTGTCCTGTTCGCCCATAATATCAATCTCTGTCTGCTTTTTTTCCTTCGGGTCATTTCCCCACCAGCGTCCGAGAGAATTAAACTCAATAGGACATTTTTCATCAAGAAGTTGTTTCCAGAGATACTGAGTACATATATCCTCAAAAACTTTGCCCATATAATCCGACAGATAAGGCTCAATACGTTTATACACACGGTCAGTAGCACCACGCATAATAACAGAATTATTATCAAGTACAAATCTGTACCAGAATCTGAACATATTGTCCTCGATATAATATATTGTTTTGCGTGAATTCTTTTCACCATACGGAGTTTCTTTCTGAACAATACCGAGATTCATAAGGTTTTTGATGTATGACGTACACACGTTAGTATCCTCGCCAACTTTTGTAGCAATTTCAGACATTCTTGATGCACCTGTTGCGATAGCGGTAATAATTGCTGTATAAATAGCAGGCTCTCGGACTTCCTGTTTCAATAGATTGGTTGGTTCTTCAAAAAGAAATGAAACAGGATTTAAATATGTGTTTTTAATATTATCTTCTATGCTCTGCTTATCGTTCATTTGCAGTAAATACTGAGGAGTTCCGCCTACAATTCCGTATATCAAAGCCTTGTCCTCTGAGGAAAAATTTTTGAAATAACGGCAAGTTTCTTCAAAATCAAATGGTAGAATCTTCATCTGAGCAGTTCGTCTGCCATACAGCGGTGCTTTATAAGCAAGCACATTATCTTCCATATATGACATTGATGAACCACAGAGAATAAGCATTACTTTTGATGTATCCTTGTATTTGTCAATAAGCATTTGAAGAGTTGATGCAAGACTTTTTGAAGAACGTGCAACATAAGGATACTCGTCAATTACAAGTATAATACGCTCATTTCTTGATAACTCAAAGACATATTCTAGTGCCGACTGAAATGACTGAAATGATGTATCGGCAACTATACCGCTATTATATTCAATAATGCTTTTACTGAAATTCTCAAGATTTTGTTTGGCGTTGCTTTCAACGCCCATAAAATAAATGGATTTTTTGTCGCCTATAAACTCATTGATAAGTGCTGTTTTTCCTACTCGACGGCGACCATATATGACTGCAAATTCAAATTTATCCGATGTATAAAGGTTATTAAGTGCCTTTAATTCCTTTTCTCTTCCGATAAACATTATAACACCTCCATCTTAATTTCCTATATTATAACATATATTATGGATTTAGTCAAGTACGATTATGCAAATCATACTTGACTATTATGTGCTATCGTTTTGAGTAATTCAGAAGTTCACAGATGAAACAACTATAACCGCATCAGCAAAATGCACCGAGGAATATGTTGATATTACTGCGCTATTAACAAACTTAAAAAACTTCTGAAAATTATACTTGACAATAATATTATGTTTGTGTATAATATAATTGTCGAAAGACAAAAAAATTGAATTGGAGATGCTTGACGGGACTTTTACTGAAACTTCTGGACCACTGGTCCAAAAGTTAATAACAAGAGATACAATAGGTGAAGAATATAGTATGAGTGGCAGAAATATTGCACGACTTATCAGAATTGATAAGCTGATTGACGAGCTGAAAGTCTTAATTGATAACGGCACATTAGCTGTAAGAAGTGGTGTTGAATTATCATTTCTTTCAGAAGAAACACAGCTTGAAATCTCTGAACTTGCCGAGGACTATAAGATCGATATGAAGAAAGCTAAGCAGCTCAGGGATTCAGCAGATAACGACGGAAATGTGAGTAATGCCGATATTATCCGAATCCTTGACGGAAAGAAAACTATCGCAGATAAGGGTAAATCTGTGAAAATCAGCAACGATATTTAT
>JAFWZH010000229.1 GCA_017522515.1 Clostridia bacterium | reverse complement strand
TCCTGTAAAGACTGATACAGTATTTTCTACTGCATCGGTCTGATATTGCTGAATTTTAAACTTGAACTTCATAAAACCTCCGTTTAGATAATTCTGCAATTAGTATCGGGTGAATAGTGCTTGAAAATCTGCTCAAAGTTATCAATCACATTGTCGTTTGCTGCCGAGGCATCACGCATGACAAAATAGATCGGTTGCAACTTGGCAATCTCGGTAATGGTCGATTCGTTTACATCACGGTCGAAGCAAGCCACAAGGTAGTTGTCATCTACAAAATGAACATTCTTACCTGCAATCTGCTTGCTCTCAATCTTTGCCGACAATTCTATGCCGAGGTCAAGCATTACTTGGAAGAGCAAATCCTCATTGGTGCGGTCTGCCTTTACATTTTCATTAAAGAGTGATTGTAACTCAAACTCCGGTGGAGTGTAATAGACATCTTCCATATTCGAGGAGTCGAGTTTCAATACTCGGAAACCTGTATCGAGGTTTTGAGCCGACAAACTAGCCTCCTCCTTAATTTTCTTTCCTGCTCTACGAATACGTTCTTTTGCAATATCACAGATAGTTTTGTATTGTTTGTTTTTACCTCTATTACTTTCTTCTAATTCTTCAGGTAGTTGAACCATTATGTATTTTGCAAAAGTTTTACTCACTGCGTTTTTTCGCATAACAGCTTCTGCTGTAGAAGATGAACCACTAAAGAAGTCTAAAACAATAGCATCACCCCAATTATAATAAGTGGATAATAATTCCTCTACAAGATTATAGGGTTTTGGATAATCAAACGATGCATCTATTCCAAATGAAGCGACTTGTTTTTTTGCAATATCATTAGAGTATTCATTTGAAATAAAGTCTATTGTTGAATTTTTACGAGTTTTTTCACGAGAAACTATGACATATCCATTGGGCCCTTTTTCAATTGCAGCATTAAGGTAACCTTTTGTATATATTCTACCATTCTGAAAAACAATCCAACCGTTTTCAAGTCCAAAATTAAACAAATCCTTTGACCATCTCCATGCATAATCTTTTGGAAGGACTTTTCCCTCTTTTCTTTTCAGATATTCGTTATAGTCACCTCCTGGATAGTAAGTTATACCTTCGTGAGTTATTGGATAATCCAATGAAGCCGAATAACTTATTGAGTTGCAATCTAATGGCTGTTTTAAATTGTATTTGCCCCTTGTGGACTCATATTCATCACTATATTTGTAACTTGCATCTTCGTATTGTTTTCCGATAAAAATATTTTTGGCACTCTTGACATAACAAAGAACATAATCGTGACTAATCATATATGTGGCAGGTGTCTTTCCGCTTTTAGTCGTTAACCGAGGAAAGACTGCAATAAAATTTTCTTCACCAAATATTTCATTACATACCTTGGTAAGATTTTCTATTTCATTGTCATCTAATGAAATAAAGATTACACCATCATCTGCGAGTAGGTCTCGTGCAACTTTGAGGCGTGGGTATATCATATTAAGCCAATCGGTATGGAAACGACCATTGCTTTCGGTGTTTCGTTGCATTGGGTCAATCGTTTGATTGCCTTCCTCATCAAACAAGCCACTTGATTGCTCAAAATCGTCTTTGCCTTGTGCAAAATCATCATTATACACAAAG
>JAFWZH010000228.1 GCA_017522515.1 Clostridia bacterium | reverse complement strand
CTTCTAGTAAAATTCAATCCATTATATCTTGTATTCTCTAGCAATTTTCGTAGATAACATCTAATGATATAGCAGACAGTAGGACAGTCATTGAATGTAAAGTATTTCAAGCAAATGTCAGTTATTGCTGCATCTCGCTCCCAGATAAAATGGTCTTTCCAATACTCGTGTTCTATCATCCATGTGACTGCTCTTGCTATTTTATGCATTTGTTCGTCTGTGTATTGTGTTTTCATACTAGAATATGTATGATTGGTTAGAGCTGCGCAGTACTTGCACGCTGAATGTGTTTCAGACAAGATTGGTGTGGTTATTTGGTCAGGTAAAATAATGTCTTAGAATGCAAGTCTGGCGTAATACAAAAAAGGTGGTGAGTACAATATGTGCAACACACCCTACATTTAGGGACTAGCAATAGGATTTATCCCTGGACTAATTAAAAATAAAAAAGGTAAAACACAAAAGACCAGGGACCTGCAATCGCTAATCATTCTCAATTTCATATTTCTTGTATTCAACAACCGCCTTTTTCCACCTCTCACTTATAAAGTATGGTACTGTGTAAACCTTGTATATATGTCCACCACCACATACAGTCCAAATCTGACACATTGTTTCATACAGCGGCTTTCGCTCGTCAATTGGAACTATTGTAGCATTGCAAATTTCATTTATTATTTTGCAAGCCTTTGGAATGTCAAAGTATTGTCTATCAAGCTCGATAATATAACTATCGCTAAGGTAAGCTGATACCTTATTTCTTAATCTCAATATTACAATTGTCTGGTCATACTTTCTATGATACAAGATTACTGTGATAAACACTATTATAATAGTAATTATGAATTCTGATATAAGTTCAATTCATTTCGTTGTAATATACGAACATAACAGACAACTCACACAAAAATATGCAAAAATGTTAAAAAACAATAAAATACGGTTGTCAATTTTTGAATTTGGTTTAGTAATGAATCTACTCATTTGTGAAATCCTTATTTAAATGGTACTTCATCAAATATATTTTCCATTCTTTCCAAAGTGGTGTTTCCTGAACATTTGCAAATTTATCATATGTCTGGCTGAATCGTTCCAAATCAATGTTCTTGAAACTACGAAGCCATGACATAAATTCTATTGTCTCATTTGTAAGTTGTATAACCATTATAGTTTTGCCTCCGTTATATAACAAATTTAGAAAAACCATCAGCATTTGTCAATGGTGTTTTGTAAAAAATGTGTTAAATTTTTGTTTACAATTTGAAATCATTTTCCATAGACAACAATTTATCATCTTTAATGTTTTCTTTCATTAATGGAATGAACTCATTGTAAACATATTTTTTCAAATCATTTTTATTATAGTATGGATATTCTTCTATGAAGTCATCTACAGCATTCATTATGCCATAATTATAGACATTTATGTCTGTTGCAAATCTGTCACCAAGATATTCTAAAAAATCATCTATCATTCAAAAAATCCATCCAATTCAGAATATTCATCTTTTTGAACTACGAAATTAGTATTTGTTAGATAGCAAGGTAGTTTATACTTATCGCATAATGCTTTGTAAACTTTCTTTTTCTCTCTTGGCATGTAATTTGCTCGTCTGAATAAGGTGTTTTCATATATGGTATGTATGATGGTTTTAAGCTGCCCAGGACTTGAACGCTGAAGGTGTTTCTACACTGATTAGTGTGGTTTATTGGTCAGTCTAAAGAATGTCTCAGAATGCAAGTACATGCGATACTTAACAAATAGAAAAGGAGCCATTCCAAATGGAATGACTCCAAGACTAGCAAGAGGATTTACCCTTAGGTCATAGAACAAAACCAATAGATAACCAAGGAACCTCAATTGCTAGAATTTATTTCGGAAGGTTAAGTTTCTTTAGCTTTTCTTCATCGTAAACGATTCCCATTTTATTCATGAAATCTTTCAATTCCTTTTCGGTGTATTTGGCATTTTTGTAGTCAATTTCTTTCTTCATAATAATCATAGTTTACCTCCTTACACAAGCACCAACTTAATTCCATTCTCGTCACCTTCAGTCTGCCACTTACTAATGATCTGTTCAATTTCAGCATCAGATTTGCCGATTGACTTAAGCTTCATGTAGAAGTTGATAAACTGGGTTTCGTT
>JAFWZH010000227.1 GCA_017522515.1 Clostridia bacterium | reverse complement strand
TAATTACGGCAATGGTATTAAGCTTCACTATTTTTATAGAAATTTTTTAGATATGTGCCAAACTTTTTATTTGCGAACAACAGCTTTTGCACCAAATGTCAGAATTGATGACGCTTTTATTGATTTTCTGAAAAGGAAAAAAAGAATATGAAAGAAACAATCAGAGGAAGAAACAATTATACAACAAAAATTGCCGCTGTTCAGCACCCTTTAATTACTATTTGTGTTGACGCTTTAGCGGCAGAATGGAGATTAAAATGAAAAAAATTATTATATTTTATATTATCTGTGTTGTTCTGATTGCTTGTGTAAATCCACTTTTTTATTATTATAATTACTTCACTTATTCTTACAATGAAGATGTCAAGCCTTATATTGAGGAAAATATTGAGTACTACGAAGAGAATAAAGATAAGCTGGGAATCAGGAGTATGCCTGATTATATGAAAGAGTTGATTAATATGATGCTTTCCGTAGATTATATATTAGTCAGCAAAAATGAAGCGTTTATCATGCTCTGGTTTTCGGATGAATGTGACAATAATGCTTTTTACTGTCCGATGCCGTATTTGTATCACAATGAACAAAAAGACAAAATCAGAAGTGTTCAGTTTTTTGAAAAAGACGGTCAATATTATATGGAGTGTGAATATGAAAAATCCGGAGCACCTGCGTATTCTCTTTTCAAGTGTGAAAATTTTGATAGCCTGAAGCAAATGCTGGATGAAAAAGACCTATTTACGGGCGGAACTTTTAACTCGGTAAAAAAAACATTAAGATATTTTGCTTCAGAGTCAACACTAAGAAATTTTATTCCTGTAGGAATTATGTCTTTAGTTCTGTTTCTTCCTTGCTTTACTGAAGAAAAATGCAGTACGGATGAAGTAAGAAAAATTGCACGCATTATGGCTAAAATTGGGTTTGTGGCAGTTCCTGCAGCACTCGTATTCATTTTTTTGAAAACATATATTTTCTAAACAATCACAGAACCGTCCGTCCCCTGATTTTTAGAAAAGGAGGACATGTATATTATTTATACTGAAAATTATGAAGATTGATTTGATTTTTGGAGCTTTACAAAAAACAATTAACATCCCTAATTTTTATACAAATAACATTTCTCAATTACGTGATGATTTTCTTGAATGGGCAAGTAACCAAAGTTCATGTATCATTTTTAATAATAAGAGAATGATTTTGAGTTATAATGCTGAAGATTTTTTAGAGTTTATTAATACTGAAATTCTGAAAGAGCAATATCATAAAGCGTACTTTATCTCTGATAAAAACAGTAAGAAGAATGTTGCAATCAAGTTTTAAGGCTATCAGGGGAGACGTAGAAAATGAAAAAATTTATTATTTTTGTAATGATAATTATTGTTATGATACCTTTTATCAATATTATACCGCTTACATATTGTTATTTTGACTATTATGAAGATGATACAATTTATGAAGACATAAAAGCCAATATTGATTATTATTCTACAGAAGACAGCGACGGATATTATCGCAGCTACTATGGCGACAATCTGAGTTCTGTACTTGATACTGCACTGACCGTTGACTATGAACCCATAACCCGTATTGATGCTGTAAAAATACTGGTGTCTGCGAATATTGATAAAATATCCCGTGCCGTCAGAATGCCTTTCGCATTTAAAGCAGATACAGGTCCGAGATTAGCATTCCTTTTTTATTTTGAACTGAACGGAACGAATTATCTTCTTTGTGATTATATGTCTCAGGGGTATAAGCTTTATATGCATGAAAACAATGAAACACTCAATACTTTGCTTGATAAAGAATGCTTTGTTTCCGACAGATTTTTTACAGAGATGGCCGAAATCTTTTTAATAACAGCAGCCTACAGTATAATAAAAAATTACATCCCTATTCTTATTTTGACTGCAATTTGTTTTGTCCCATTTTTATTAAAACACAAAAAAGCCCTTTCACAAAAAGCCAAAAAAACAATTTTTCTTTTACCCAAAATCGGCTTTGCCGCAATTCCGATAAGCATTGCTTTGTACATTCTGAGAATATATAGCGATGTAGATGTAAGCCTGTTATGGCCGTTTCTTGAAGAATTAAGAAATATGATATTCTGATTTAAATAAGAAGTTTTTGCTTTCGGATACTGTTCACTGATTTTTGCCCGAATCGGATGACTCAACCTTATATTTTCGTATAAGAAAAGGAGTGTAAACATGAAAAAGGCTATTCCATTGATATTATTACTTTCAACTTTGATTTTTCCTGTATATTATATAATCTGCTGTATATCAAACAATTATCTGATAATAAAAATATTTGTTATTTGGCCTGTTATTATATTTTTCATTTCACTTTTGTTTATTATTATCAAAAAAATCCCTTTTGCCGTAAAACTTGGCATATCTTTCGTATCTGTTTTTATATCAATCGGTCTGATATTCATTAATTATACTTTTTTCTATCCACCTCTTGAATTGCAAATAACTACAGACAATGATGCATTGTCAAAAAGCAATGAATCCTTTTTCAGAGAAATAGAAAGCTATGAGTCTGCAGTAAACTACTACATTAATTTAGAACAACTCGTCATGCACCAATGTACTAATACTTTGACTGTAAAATTTGATGAAAATGATTTTTCGGAAATAGTTGAAGACATAGATGATAATTTTGAGTTCTGTGAAAATCCCGTAGAAGGTGCTGGTTCACTTGAATTTGCTTGTTACGGTTTCAGTTTCCGTGCCCTCAAAGAAGAGATTTATCCAATAGCAATATCCTTTATCGGCATTAATTACAATACAAACGAAATTGCTTATGTTTGGTCAAACAATCCACGAAATGGACATTCGGGAACCTTTGAAGAAATTTTTGATTATGCTTGCTTATGGGATTATGTTGACGCTTACAGGCAAGGTGGTATTTGGAATCTGATGCTTAAACGCCTGACAGAATAACAATCAAGGGAAAGACAATTAGGGAACAAGCAAACAATCAGGGAACAATCAGGGGGAACAATCAGGGGACGGTTAGCGTGAAGCCTAAGTAATGCTGAGCTGTAAAAAAGCACAACAAACAAAGCCCATAAAATGAGCAAGAAATTCAATTAAAGAAATGTCAGATTTTTAATCTTTCAATAGCAATTGAATTATCGTAAAAAGTATCATTTTCTATCAGAAAATAAATAAGCTTCAGCATTTTCCTTGATACCGCAACTATAGATTTCTTATCCCCGATTTTCCCTTTATGTGACCAATACCAAATACTAAAAGGATTTTTTGTTAAATGATTGTGGTTGGAAATATGTTGAAAGAAGTCAAAACAATATTTTTTTCAGGATGTTTCATTTGGAAAACTATCCGGTAAAAACTATCAGGCGAACAGCCCCCTGATTTATTGACAGAAAAGAAATATCAGAGAATATCCCTTTGGGTTGCAATGTGTTGATACAGTTACATCTTGAAAAAAGGTAGCAAAACGAAGTTAAAGACAATACTTTATAATAAAATGTCAGATAAGGAGCGAAAAAATGAAACCATCAGTTATAATAATCGGGTCTGTTGTTTTTGGTGCAGTTGTTTGGTTGCTGCATAAAGGAGAAAAACGCAAAAATACGCTTTATCATGCAAGTGCTTTTGCCTTGATAGCCTTACAGTCTCTTTATTCAACATTGGTACAGGAAAGTCATATTTACTATGTTGTTTTTCGGTTTTTACTAATTTTTGGCATTTCCGTATATTATGTCTTCTTATATTATAAAAACAAAAAAAGAAGTTGAACATATAGATTTTCCGTTACTTAAATACATACGAAGCAAAAATCACCCGCATCCCTCGATTTTCTGATGTATGATTGGAGGTTTTTTTGATGTACCGTATTGTAAGATTGCTGCTTGGATGTATCTTCTTTTATGTGGCTTTGCTGTTAATTAAGAAATACAAAAAAATAAACGAATATATTGTGGGCAATACTGCCATTGCAACCGTAATTATTGTCGTGCTGTTATCTTTTTTACCATTTGAAAACCTTTTCATAACTTTTAAATCCCCCGAAACGGCTTATCGGTATATATATTCCGATAAAACAAATGTAACCCTTGTCGCAGAAGGTGAAAGCTGTGATTTCGTTGTCGGAAATGACAAAGATTCCGAGGAATGTTTAATTATTCCTAAAACAGCAGACGGCTGGAAAACATGCCGCAAAATTGACACATACAGAATACTTCATAAGATTCATGGGGGTATTCTTGTTTATTTTTACCGTTATAAGTCAACAGATGAATTCTTTGTTTCTGTTCTTAATACAACAGAAAATCAGATAAATGTATCAGACAGTTGTAATTCTCAGTTTTTTCCGTTAGAAAGCGAACTCAATGCATTGAAAAGACCCCTTGTTACATATTATGCTTACATTAATGAACCATCATCAGATTATACTATATTTGTAAACGGCGAACAAATTAAATTCTCTTTTCTGATTAAAGAAGGAAAGATATATTCGGTTTCCTGATTCACAAGAAAACGGTTTCGCCGTACGCCTACGGCGGAACGTTTTCGGATAGTCCATCGCCGAGGGAAGTTTAC
>JAFWZH010000226.1 GCA_017522515.1 Clostridia bacterium | reverse complement strand
TTACCTGTGTTCTCTTTAATGACTTATCTTTGATTACTGAAACAGATTCTTTTATTTATATTCAAAATGGTGTTCAGCGTATTTATTATTGTAGTTTCATTTCTGATTTTGCTAATTCTAATCATTTATTTAATAACGCTGCTGTTGATTCTCATTATGAAATGGGATTTTCTTATAATAAATTAAATGGTACTTTTAAGACTTGTTGGTTTTTTGGAGGCTCTATGATTGACCCAAATTCTTCTGACGGTAATCATTATTTTTATCAAGCTTCTAATATTCCCGATTTTCCATTTTTTTATGATTTTGATTCAGCTGCTTCTACTTTAAATGTTGATGTAGTTTTTTCTCCAGAATTGACCGGAACGTTTAATCGAACAGTTTCCGACCGTGGTCAGACGGTTACACTTGATGATTTTTCATTTAAGGTTTCTAATAATTCAAAGTTTGATATTCAGTATTTAATGGCTATTTATCGTGAATCTGATGCTTTTTTACCTTTTAATACTGACCCACTTGTTGCTAAATATGATTCAAATTTCAACGGTAAAACTTATAATGGTTCCCCTGTTTATGTATATGTCAAAGACGAATGGTTGTATTTACCGCATCGGCAGAATGGTGTTATAACTGGTTATGCTCCGTCCTCTTGGCATATGGTTTCTTCTGGTGATTCTGATTTTGTTACTATTAATTTTAATCAAGTTAAGTTGAATACTTTTCAAAATTATAATGTTGTAGTTTATGCTATCAGAAATGATTTATCATATGTTACACCATTTACTAATTTACATGAATTTCAAGTTCCTGCTTGTGCTGATTACAATGTTGAACTTGATACTCTTCAATTGGTTTATAGTTCTCAATTTTCTATTTTAAATCCTGCTGAATTTGATGCTACAAATAATGATAACTCATATGCATTTGATGAAGATGACCGTCTTTTGTTTAATCGTGCTAATGGTTATATTGACGAAAATGGTGAAATGGTTATTGATAGAGTTGATACTAATCAATGGGTTACTGAGGGTTCAGATGACCCTTGGGTTAATTGGGATTCAGATTTAAATGCTTGGGATACTTATTATAGAAATCAAAATACCGTATCAAGTGACATCGACCAATTATCAAGAAATTTCAGTTCTTTTTTCAAGTTTGTTAATAAGTTTTTTTCTTATTTCCCGAAGAACTACCAAAGTATTATCATTCTCGGTCTTACATCTATTGTTGTTTTAGGGATTATAAAAGTAATTATTTAGGTGGTGGTTTAAATGTTACGCTTAGAAGATTCTGTTGTTTCTAATATTTTGGAGTTTCTTTTTGAAAAGTTTTCAGAGATTGTTGCTAACCTTTTAGAATTCCATTCACCACTTTATAATTTGTACTTGGATTTTTTCGAGTTTGCATATATTGAAACTTTCGGTAATCTTACAGATTTTATTCTTAATTTGCTTAGTGTTCAATCCGTTGATTTTTCTACTAAAGGTAAATTGTTTGTAGATAGTTTTTTTTCTAAGCTTAATTTTGCAGATACAAATTTTACTGATGATTTTCTTTTTTGGTTTATCGGTTTACTTCTTTTTGCTTTTGCTGTTAAGTTTTTCTTTAAGCTTGCTTTAGAAATTTTTAAATCTATTTTTGACTTTATTACAAAGTTTATTTGAAAGGGTGTATTTTATGGAAGTTTTTCAAGTAGTAATTAATTTCTGCGTTAGCCTTTTAAATACCCCTTTGACTTTTGGCTCTTTTACTTTTACTTTCGGTCAATGTTGGCTTGGTCTGGCCTGTATGGGAATTGTAATAGCTTTTGTTTCAAAATTATTTGATAGGACGTGATTTAATGGCTTTAATAACCTTGTGTATCTCTTTGATACTTTTTTGCGTTGCGTGTGGAGCTGTTGGCAGTTTCTTTGTTTTTCTCTTTGATGTTATTAAATGGCACAATCAAGAGAAAAGAACAAAGATTTCTGCATCTGCTCAGAAGCTGCCAAAGATTTTTGATGAAATTAATGAAAGGAGTGATTTAAGTGGAAGAAATGACATCAGCGATTCAGGAAACAACGGAACCAATTCAAACAACGGAGCCGATTGTGGAAACAGTGACGGAGATAGTTACGGAGATTGTGGAAGTTCTGCCGACATTGGAGCCGAATCCACAAAACGAGATGCATCAGTTATATTCGATTCTTGGCTGCAACCTGGACCACGTTCCGATTGATGAATTTGAAGCTTTTACAATGGCTTTACAGTTTCTCGCTGCTACCGTGTTTCTTATTATGTTTGGTCGTGCATTGTTCAAACTTATGTGTAGTGGTTTAAGAGGTGGTTTATAATGTATCTTATTTCACTTCTTTTTAAAAATCTTTTTTTGTTTCCTCTGCATTTGTATTATCAAATCTACGACCATTTAATTTACTGGTATTTCCGCAAAAATTTGCTTTTTGACGGTTGGGGTATTCATCTTTTTACTGGCAAATTTGGACAAGGTAAAACGATGTTACAGACAATTAAGGCTTATGAGATTGCTAAAAAATATCCTCAAGTCACAATTGTGACTAATTATGAATTGAAGAATTTCCCTGAACATACAAAAATATTACCACTTGATACAGCTCAGGATATTTTAAATGCTCCTAAAAATAGCTTAATTTTGATTGATGAAATAGGAACATTATTTAATAGCCGTGATTTTTCAATTGGCAAAAATAGCGTTCCTAAGCCTTTATTTCAGCATTTATGCCAGGTTCGAAAGCGAAGATTGATGATTTATGCTACCGTGCAGCGTTTTAACCTTTTGGACAAGCAAATACGTGATATTACTGCAACTGTTACCGCCTGTTCCTGCTCTGGTCGTCACCCATTTTGCAGGAAAATCACTGCATTGACATATGATATTGACGAATACGAAGCTTCACAAATTAATAGACTCTACATTCCAAGACCAATTGACACGACAGTTAAAATTCAACGTGATTTTCACCGACAGTTATATGATACAAGTAATTTAATAAAAGGTCTTTTGACAAAAGAATATTTGTCTGATGAAGAAATTTTACGGAATCAAGGAACTATTCCCGAATTTGCTGACTATAGCAAGGACGGTCAAAAAGGTTTCCGTAAAGCTCAAAGACGCAAGAAATGAGTGTAGAGGGGAGAGGGCTCCCTGTGGGAGTCCCTCCCCTCGAAACTTCAACCCCCCGTAGCTAACAGGGGGGTACAACCTAAAAAACAATTGAAAGTGGTGTTATTATGGCTACTATTAAAACTGGTGTATGTCCTGTTTGTTTAAAAGATAGACAGCTTGCCAAATTTGAGTTTGGCATTGTTAAAACTACTCTCTGTCCTCATTGCCTTAAAAAATATCTTGATTCTGCTATTATCCCTCGCATTGTCGTTAATAACGATTTTTCAAATGATTCTGAATCTGCTGTAGTAGTGGGTATATCTTATGACGAATGACTTTCTTATCTACGATTATTTGACATTTACAACCAAAATTCATACAGTTTCCGAAGTTGTTGAATTGCTTGGGTTGTCTGGTGTTAAGTTTGAGCCTATGAATGGTTTTTACGGCTACAAAGATAAATTGTTTTTTGATAATATCAGTATTATGTATAACGGTCGTGTCGGTATGGGTGTATGTGTTGAAATGTCGGGTAAAGGCTGCCGAGCTTTTGAAACTTATGGAACTGGTGATTATGATTCTCTTTTTGCTCTTATTTTGCAGAATTACGATGATGATGCTGATAAAAGAAAAATGAATATTACCCGACTTGATATTGCCTATGATGACTTTTCTGGAGTTCTCGATTTGCCCTTGCTCTGCCGTGAAACTCAAAAACATAATTTTGTTTCACGTTTCAAGGATTGGCAAGTAATTTATGGTAATAAGGGTATAGCAGTAAATCACGGTTCAAAGGTTTCTACTGCGTTTGTTCGTATTTACGATAAACGCTTAGAACAAAGTATGCAAGATGTTGTTAGTCATTGGGTACGCTGTGAGTTACAGTTAAGAAAAGATTGTGCTATTGGTTATCTTATGCTTTCAGGTGATATCAATACTAAATATTTTCAGGTGTTGAATAACTATCTTCGTTATGTGAATGAAGTTGTTCAAAGTAATCCGTCAATGTCCGAGATTGCTCCCTATTGGTTGAAGTTCCTGCAAAGTGCCGAATCTAAAGCCGTATTTCATAAGCCTGCACAGAATTACAGCTTTGACAAGTTATTCGACTATGTGAACGGTCAGCTGTCGGGAGCGATACAGACCTACATTGATGTTATCGGAGTAGAACAATTTCTCCGAGATATCCATAAATCCCGAGAGGGCAAAGCCCTCAATCAAAAATATATGACCGTAAAAGAGCAAGCCGACGCAAACGGCGACGCTATATTAGCGTATCTCAAACAAAACAACCTGTTATGATGTGTTAGCTAAGATAAGTGAAGCAGGGGGTGCAGGGGGAACACCCTGCAATGTTGATTGTCTGCTAATGCAGTTGTTGGAATTGTTGGAATTGTTAAAACCCCACGGTTTAAGGTTTTAACGATTTCAACAATTTCAATGACAAATTACAGACTATCAACATTCTTTTCCCCGCTTTTCTCCCCTCGCTCCCGACAGTTGACCGTTCACATTAGGCGGTTACTTGTCAAAGCTTTAATTTATAGCAGGTTATTTCTTCCCCTAATAGGGGATAAAGGGGTGATATTATTACAAACTTAGAAAAACGGCTTTTATTGGCTTATTTTTATAATAATAAGTGCCGATTAGAATCTACTGTTAAACAGTTGCAATTGAATTTGCGTTATCGGCACTTTAGTTCAGTAGATGTTGTTGAATTTCTCTATGCTTCGCAGGAACTGGAGAACTTCAACCAATTCTCAAAAGATGTTATGAGTTTATTAAAATTAAAGTGATAGGTGATATTATGAGTTTATTTCAATTTTTTATTATTATTGTTGCTGGTGTTCCTGCTATTATTTGTCTTGCTTTTTTGATTTATTATCTTTTTTGTTATATTGAGGAACGTGTTTATGATAAACGTTGGCAGAGTGATTTTCATAATTCTACTTGGTGTTGCTGTAAAGGTGATTTTGTTCGTTCTAAAGAGTGTGGCGGTGAGTGTGAAACCTGTAAACACTTTGTTACTGTTGATGATTTGAAGTAGGTGATATTATGAATATTCTTTGTGCTTGCGAACATTCTCAACGAGTTACCGAACAGCTGCGTTTGCTCGGTCATAATGCTTTTAGTTGTGATATTCTCCCTGCATCTGGTTCAATGCCTGAGTATCACTTGCAGGGTGATTGTCTGAATTATATTAATCGTGGTTGGGATATTATTATTGCTTTTCCGCCTTGTACATATTTATCTTATGCTGGCAATCGTCATTTGTCAGCACCTGGCAGGCTTGAAAAACGTGCTTTAGCTGCTGAATTTTTTATGAAAATTATTAACGCTGATTGTGAGCATATTTGTGTTGAAAACCCTGTAGGTTATATGAATTCGGTTTATCGTAAACCCGACCAAATTATTAACCCTTATGATTTTGGGGATTCATTTTGTAAACGTACTTGTTTATGGCTAAAAAATCTTCCTTTGCTTGTTCCTGATTATCAGCTGCCAAAGCCTGAGCCTTTGTATATTCAAGAAAATGGCAAGTATCGTCATTGGGTTGAGTGTGTGAGTGGTAAAGATAGACAGCAGCTGCGGTCTATCCTTTCACCTGGTATTGCTCGTGCTATGGCTTATCAGTTTACTAATAATTTTTATGTTATGTAGGTGATTTTATATGAATATTTTTCGTAAAGTGTCAAATAGGTTAAAGTGGTATTTTAAGGATAAAAGAATGAAGTCTTTAACTTGGTGTTGTGTAAAGGGTTCTTTTGTTAGTAAGTTTGATTGTCATTGTATTAATGTTGGTGATAATTGCTCTGGTTGTTATATTTATGAGCAATATCGCACGGATAAATTTTTAAAGTTTGATGAAGGAGATGAACCATTTTGAAAGAGCGTGATAAAATTATTGTTGGTGTTGCAATTGTTGTAATTCTTGGTTTTCTCCGATTTTTCGGTGAAAAGATAGCCGAATACTTACCGCAGTTTTTCTGATTTTTGCACCAAACTTATA
>JAFWZH010000225.1 GCA_017522515.1 Clostridia bacterium | reverse complement strand
CTGCAAGTCCTTGAATGTCTTATCCTGCTCGTCGCCGTATCCAAATATTATGTTTTCAAAATTATTCAATGTGCCATGAATATGATTGACAATAAATTTATCCGAATTCTTGGGGAAATATTTGTCAGCAATATCAGTATAGTTAAAATTCAAGAGCATTATTCTGTCAGGCAACAAAAGTTCAATTGGGTATCCGGATGTTTCGGCTTTTATGCAATCAACAGATCCGCCTCTTTCCTTAAATTCTTTAACATGACTTGCACTATATTGTATCTTATGATAGCCATCAATTAATTCACTTAACTTATGGTCTTTGTATTTCAACCTGTCGTCAACGATATCCCAGAAAACATCGGAAGAGCTGACAGCAACATCCTTTGCCAGTATCGGTCTGAACAAAATGTTTTCTATATCGTAGTTGATGGAAGGATTTGCAGTGTTTTTCTCTATTTCCTTTAGATAGTCAGCCAGATATTTCTTGATAATGCCTAGCTCGTTGTTGATGCCTTTTATTTCGCCACTATCATCAATCGAAGTCAGCAAATTGTAATATTCGTTTTCAATGTCCACCCATTTTTTGTCATTTAGTTCCGTTATTATTCCTTGAAACAATCTAGAAGGTATGACCTTAAATTTATCTTTCTGGCTTTGGATATTGTTCAATATATCATAGATACTCAATTTGTTAAAAGTGCTGGCATCTGTATAATAGCTGCTCCAAATACCATAGTTGATTATTAATTTGCAAAGTCCATCGTCGCTTTCGTTCGTATGTTCGGATTTCAGAGTATTTATCCTCTGCTCCCAGTACCAGTCAATAAAATCGGCATAACTTGTCTTCAGTCCGTATGCCAAGTCAAATCCGTTGCCGATGAGAATTATTCTGTTCATTATCGATTTATTTTACAAATTTTCGTTCAGTTTTGATTTTACACAAATATTTGTCTTACCATTCCTCCCTTTGCGTCTGCCTAATTTTTATACAGTAAATTAGGGATGTGTGGGTTGCCCTTTTCATTTTAGAATATTGGCGACCAATCTTCTTAATTCTTCTTTGTCAGGAAGATACAGTTCGTATTTAGAAACAAAAAGATTAGTGTCCATTCCGTATGTTGCGTATTCCACCATAAGTTCATCTTTGTAATGGCCAAGGATAATTCCAATGGGTGGATTGTCGCCTTCTACATTTTCTTCCTTGGCAAAATATCCAATATACATATTCATCTGTCCGATGTCCTTGTGCTTTACTGCACCTTTCTTCAAGTCAATCAATACGAAACATTTCAAGATACGATGATAAAAAACCAAATCGATATGATAGTGTACATTGTTGATTGTAAGCGGATACTGGCGTCCAATGTAGGCGAAGCCTTTCCCCAGTTCCAGCAGAAAAGTCTGCATATTGTCTATCAACTTTTGCTCCAAGTCGCTTTCTTTATATTGTTTCTTATCTTCTATGCCAAGAAATTCAAGTGTATAGGTATCTTTCACAACATCTTCCGCCGTTTGAATTTGCAGACCTACGTGCGCCAACTGCAATACACCTTCCTTGTCTTTGCTTTGAGCCAGACGCATAAACAGACCGCTTTCCATTTGGCGGTGCAAAGTCCGCACATCCCAGTTCCCTGAGATACATTCTTTTTCGTAAAACTCGCGTTCCAAAGGGTCGTCTATAGTGATGAGTTCACAGATGTGAGACCAGGTTAATTTGTCAGACAATGTCTGACATATTGGGGGAACTAAAGATTTTTCAGATGTCTGACAAATTGGGTACATTAGGTAGAACTTACGCATATTGTTTAAGTTAGGACGACTATAACCTCGCCCGACTTTTGCCCTTAAAATTTTAGAAAGGTTGGTAAGAAGCGAAGCTCCGTATTTTGCCTTTGTATTCCCTTTTTGCTCAAACTCAACGATATATCTTCCTACATTCCAATATGTTTCAACTATTGTTGCATTGATATTGATTGCCATTGAACGCCTTTTTCGCACAACTTCTTGCGATATTTTATCGGCTAGGTTCAGCAAATCTGTATTCGAAGTAAGAACTTCTGTATTTTCTACTTTTATTATATCTTTTTTCTCTTCCATATTCGTTCCTTTCCTTTTTCCTCTCTTCCATTTCCTCCCTTTACATCTGCCTAATTTTTATACGGGATTGGGACGTTTGGGATGTGCAAAAATAATTGAAATCAAAGCCATTGCCTATTTATCTTTACTTAGCAAACTTATTAATGCAGCAACACCAGCAATTATTGCAACACCAGTTAATACATTTGACAACGTGTCATCACTATCTTTTTTCTTTTTCGGAGCTGGAATTTCAGACTTATTAAGGTTAAATAATTCATTTATTGCTTTTTGTGGATTTGAACGACTGAATCTTATGTAAGATATATTACTATCATTAATTGTTACTCCATCCTCAACAATTAATATCTTTTGAATATTGTTTCTATTTGCTATTCTCCATTCATTAATAACATAATTAATACTATTGCTATTGTTTGTAACAATGCCTATAAATAAATTTGCATTTATTATCCGCATAGTAGAATCCATTCCTGGATTTGAAACGACAACGTCAAAATTATTTTTTCGCAAATGTTCTAACAGCAATGTTATCAAGTGTAAATTGCGGTCTTCTATCGAATATGAAATAAAAACTTTTCTCATTGTTTGATTCCTCCTTCTTTTTCGAATTTGTCCGCTAAAGCAGAAAATGCTTTTTCATCCTTTACAAATAATTTATTATAATATTTAGGGAAAAAAGCTTCAATTAAAGACTTGAATTTTATACACTGTCGCCAAAATTGATCGCCATTCCATACGTAATATTTCTTTTCTTCTCTTTCATTGTTTTCCTTAAACATTTTTTTGAGACTAGAAGAAGCATCTTTTTTACAAACTAGCAGATAACCATCCGCTTTTTTGCTATTTAATATCATATTGATATTATTTGCATTTATATCCTTAACACCTATCGCACTTTTATGACATTTGCATTCAATAATCCATTTTTGAGTATGTTTAGATATTATATCTTCAAAAACAAATTCGACTAAAATATCACAACCTCCATCTGTGCCGATACCAGAATCTTCCACATTTACATCCACAATAGAATAATTATGAGATTCTGTTTTAAAGCAACGAAAAAACTCGGCAACAATTTGCTGAAATCGTTGACCATCAGTTATTTCATCCAATGGTGTTAATATTTGTTCGCTCTTTTTCGCCATTTTAATTCTGAATGCAATTAATGAATTCTATATCAATCTAATATATGTTACTCCCATAGTTACATATGTTTATAATTGTTTGCATAATATTCAAATCCCCAAACTATAAAATTACAATATGCATGGAATTTCATAATGCCATGTCTTTTTCGTTGTTTCGTGCGGTACATATTAGCATAGTCTAAAAATAAATTCTTTGTCCAATCCTTTCTTTTGTGTTCTTTTTTGAATCTACCCCATATTTCATCCCATACAGCCTTTCTCAAATTAACTAATTTATCACAATCTAATCCTAAGGTCTCTATATCCTTATTTACCTTATCCACCTCACAGCCCGTAGGTACAATTTTTCCGTCAAAGCGATATGTAATTAGCTCTTCACAGGATGAATTATGCGGGTCTAATATTTCCAATGGAGCATTTCCTCTAAGCTTATCACAATGCTCTGAATCGTTTTTACATACACCACACATATTTGAATATAGAAGAGATTGGCGCTTGTGCACTTCATCAGAATAGGGGGAATTCTTATGGCGCTTTTGGGAAATATAGTGCTCTATTGTACATTTACTACTGTTGTCTATTTTGCACATACAATATGCACATATATAGCCTTGCTCATCAAGCAAACTATTCCTAATAACATCTTTTACATCAGTTCCAAGACCATCATAGGTGGCATTTGGGGTATTCTCTCTATAATCGGTCAATTGTACAGGTTCATTATTTCTACTATTAATATATTTCATTCTGCTAAATCGTCAAACAATGATTCTGCCCTTACAGTTGAAACATCCTCTGTTCCAAAATTCTTTTTTAATTCATTTAAATAATCTTCAGCTCTATCATAATCTTTAGCATGCATCGAGTTATAGAAGTTATTTATAAGCTCATTACCTTGTTTATTTCGTTCTTTCACATTGAAATAGTCTTCAAGTATAGAGTTTACATCACGTCCAAAAGAATAATTGTTAGATTCAACTATTTTGCCATAATGAATTTCGTGGATTTGTTCTTTTTGAAGATTTCCGATTAATATTGGATTATGAGTTGTTATTATAACATGCGATAAATTATTATGTAATTGGAACTTAGAAACGTATTCTTGTTGCCACTGAGGATGCAAGAATACGTCAGGCTCATCGTATAAGTAGAGTAAATTTTTCTCTACTTCACCAAATACCATATTTACTCCCTGAGTCAATACTATTTGTTTCTGTCCTTCACTCAATCGATCTAAGCTCATTTCATCTCCGTTATCCAAGTCCCATGAGATGTTGATTTCTGATAGTAAGTCATCATATAACAAGGTATCAAAGATAGTAAAAGCAATATCTTTATTTTTAGCATTTAAATCTGCAAATGCTACTTCCAAATTAATTGTTCCTTCAAAATGATAAATTATAGTGTCTTTCTCTTGTTTTTTCTTGTCAGCAAAAACTTCTACCGTTTCAAAAAACTGTGAGGCAACATTTCCATATATCCCCCATAATTCTTCTATACTATTTTTTGCCCAATAAGGTTTCTTAAAAACAAGATCAATATTACACGAATATTTATCAATATATAGGTAATCTTTAATAAAATTCAAATCTCTTTTATCATTAGACATCAATAACACTAAAACAAGCATCGAAAGATGTTCTGGCTTTATGTATATAAACGGACGACTCTTGGGCAAATTCAATGGCGATAATGAATACTCATTGTTTGCTTGTATAATATCTTTCTTAAACTTTTCCTCAAAATGCTGACTAAGAAGACAAAGATGCTCAGAAATTCCGGCATATCCAAGTATGGTTTTGGTTGGTAGAAATGTCTTCATCCCGCCATATTTCTTTTCTATTTGAGATATTGACAACTCTTCCTCATTCACCCATATTTGAGGAACAAATGTGCAATAACGGCTATCTACATATTCACGACTATGTATTTCTATTATATATGATTGACCTTCCTTTACAAAATCATATATAATTTCATAATTCTGGACAAACCCTGCTGTTTTATCACCCAATATAAAGAACTTGTGTAGATGACCAAAAATATCTGCAATCAATTCCAAAATTGTTGATTTTCCGCTTCCGTTTTCTCCGATTAACACTGAAAGATTGTCGTTAAAGTCAATTTTGAAATCTTTCAGTATAAAGAAATCTTGAACTTTTAAGCTTTTTATTCTCATAATGATATCTTCTTATTATTATAGACTTGACCATATCAAAGGATTGGTGATAATGTTTGCAACAATATTTGAGGCGACATCAGAACCAAAAGATTTTAGTTTAGCAATAATGCCATCCCTTGCCTTTTTTTTATCACCATCAGATTCAGCAATTACTTCTTTTAACTCTTTAACCTGCCTCCCTGTCAGATCATCCTTTATTGCTTCAAGGAAGATGTTAACAGCTACAGATTGTTCCTGATTCTGTGATTGACTATTTGTATTATTGATATTGGCAGTAATATTTACCCCCCTTTCTGTCTTTTCATTATTCTTTTGAGGAACTATTGATGGTAAATCAGCAAATGCTTCTAGTATTGCCAACAACTTTTGCTGTTGTTGGGGAGTTATTTCTTCTTTACTGACCTTCTCAAACTCCGATACATCTTTGTCATTAGGGAAATTAATTCCGATAAACCGATTTGTTGTCGCCAGCCATTTTTGATATTCGTCTGATTTTTCATAATGATAGTAGGCAAAGCCAAAACAGCCAGGTGGATCTGGAACATATTTCAATTGAGAAATACGCTTTTTCTGTTCTTCTATAAGTGAAGCTAATGTAATTTCTGCCATATTATTCAAATATTTTATTTTCAAATTGTTGATTAGCAGCAGCACGAGTAGTAACTGCAAGAGCACGGAGCGATTTTATTTGCTCCTTGAGTTCAGATATATGTCTCACTATTTCATTCTGCACATCCATTGGGGGAACAATTATTGGAGATTCTAAATATTGTTGACTATTTATATTTGGCTGAGCAGAAACACGCATATTTCCTTGTATCCATTGTTTAAACACCTTAGATTTAGTATAAGCCAACAGATATTGAGGATTTATTTTGGATTTATCTAATACGAACTTTATCAAATAGCCTGCGTAAATTGCTTTACCATAAATTTCATCATATAAGAATGTCTTACCGACAGTATTACCAGAACGAGCAATTAAAAAGTCATCTTGTTTTAGCAAATACTGTTCATCATATTGATCTGCCGAAACAAAATCTTCGTTTAATGTACCATCCTCATTAATATCAGTAATTCTAATATATCTTATTTCATTCAATTTTCTAGATGCCTTATAACCAGCTCCGTACTTGGGCTTTTCAACGATAAGATTTGATAATGTAATCGTTTGATAAAATTGGCTCTGAGTGCTTATACTTTGATTATAGCAGTCCCATCTCAGTATATCTTTTAAATGATAAAATCTCAAATATGAATATTGCTCCCCATTATCATAAGAAGTATTATTCACATTATTAATGCCTAATTGTGTATCGATATATTGCTGTATGCTATCTTCTTTTTCATCAGCTTGCTTCTCATATTGTTTTGCAATATCAAAAGATTCGTTATAAGCAGCGACTATCGCATTTTGTTCTTCCAATGAAGGAAGTGGAATTTCCAAGTCAAGAAATTGTTTAACGTCTATTCTTTGCCTATTGGTTGTGCCTCGGCTACAACTTTGTGCAAATTTTATAAATTGTTTTGTACTAGAAAGCAGTTGCAAATATGCGGGATTCAGTTTCTCCTTATCAACATCAAACACAGGAAAATCAGCAGTTACTATAGCCCCATTCAAACTATCATCAACAATTCCAAAAGCACCATTACGCGCATCAATTTTAGACATTATGAATTGTCCCGTAGATATTTGATATTGTTTTTTTGTTCCAATATCCTTTCCTACTTTAATGCCTCGCAAATCTGCTCCACCGCCATTTGTTTTTAGTCTAACTTGTTTATAGTCAACATTATCTTCAACTTTGATAATATTCCGATTGGGTTTCAGCAAAAGACCTATTCTGACTAATGGATAACGCTTTGCAAAACACAAATCATTACCCAACAAATGCGCGGCACTCCAATTGAATAACCTTCGATATGATATAATATTGAGATAATTCATTGACGTTAATTGAGTTTCTCCCATGAGCCACCATTTAATTGCTTATAAATATTGCAGTTTTCCGCCTTGTATGCATAATGCGATGTTTCGGAATACCATAAATTATTTTCCGTTCTATACGGCACATATTCTTTGAGTAGATCTCTCAACTCATTTTCACACTCTGCACCGGTTGTAGTGATACCGGCTTTTTCAATTTGAGCAACAGGAATTTGATAATCGAATAATTGCTTTACAATTGGCTTTATTTCCTGTTCTATCTGGTCTCTCAAAACTTTTAACTCTGCTTTCTTGATTTTAATATCTTTGCGAGAATTTTCTTTATTATCAATGAACGCTTGAAGTTCTGTAAGTTGTGATGCATATTGAGTCTCAACTTGTAAGCGAGCTTTCTTTTGTGCGTCCATATATTGCGCCTTTTCTTCTTCTGTAAATTTCTTGAAGAACACGATACTGGGTTTTACAGTTGCCCCTGATGCTACAAATACATCTTGGGGAATAGAAGTAATCAGTATTATCTTCCCCATACCCTCAAAAAGTTCTCGAATATTTTGCTGATTGGTCGTATTCAAAACACCTTCGGGCAAAACAATTCCCAAACGTCCGCCGGGCTTCAGAAGTCGCAGACAACGCTCAACAAAAAGGACTTCCGTCAAACCGCTTAACTTGCCCACGTCATAGAGACTTAACAAAGATTTGCCAACATTGTCATTAACTTGTGACATGGCTTTTTGATATACCTCTTTTCCGTACTTTTCTTCGTATTCTTTTATTTTTTGAGGATTAGTTATACAATCAGCATCCGTCACTTTTGATGATTTTTCCACACGCGAACCAAATGGCGGATTCGTCAAAATCACATCAAAACGGTCCTCAAAAATACCGTTGATATTCAACAAACCATCTCTATGGTGAACACCACAATGTCCATCACCGTGCATAATCATATTCATCTTGGATGTATGAGCCATTCGCGGGTTAGCGTCAGTACCGAAAATACAATCATTAGCCAGATGATGCAAACGACCACCTTCATAAGAAGTGTTTAACTCGCGCTCTAATGCTTCTATGTAGGGATTGATCTTTGCGCGTTCTTCATCATTTGTTTCAGAATCTGAAGATATATTCTCACCCAGGACTGATTTTGTTATCTGCTCTTTCTGGCACTTTATATCTTGCTCTATTTTCTCGCGCACATATTCAAATGCCTTTATCAGAAAGCCGCCACTACCACAACAGGGGTCACATATAATCTCGCCTTCTTGCGGGTCAAGTAATTCCACCATAAAATCTACGATGGTTCGCGGAGTAAAGAACTGCCCTAACTCACCACGGAAAGTTTTGCCTAAGAACTTCTCAAAAGCGATACCTTTCACATCATCAGATGTGGTAGAAAGATTGTATTTTTGGAGCTCTTTAACAATTGCTTCAAAACTTGTTTGCTTGATTTTGATAGTATCATTTGGATCAAATAAATCGTCTTTTGCAAACTGTGCTTTTGTCAATTCAAACCAATAGTCCATGTATGGAATATCATCTTTAGGACCATTTCTTTGTATATTGACAGGACGGATATTCTTCTCATAATGAGCCTCTTCTTTCTTGAACTGCTTGAGAGAAAAGATATTATCTTCATTCGGATTACGTTCGTACCGTATCTTCATAAACAAGATTTTACTAATCTCATCAAAAGCGGCTTCTGGAGAAAGTTTATCATTATTTCTAATGATATTGTGACATCTGAACAAAAGTCGGCTGAATTCCTCACGAGTAAAACTTTTTGTTCTATTCATGATTTCTTCCATTTTCCTTTTATCCTTCAGCTCTTCAAGAGAAGGAATATCCAAGATCTCATCTCCTAAGTCTTTGGGAAAGCCTTCCAGATTAACCTTAAAAACTTTTGTTTGTTTGAGGTTCGTAGTCACGAAAAACGACGCTCTAGTATAACGGGCATAGTGAGAGCCTTGTCTGTAATCTCCCTCAGATATGGTTATGTTCTCAGCCTTACATTCTACCACTATCACTGGAGCTTCTTTTTCTACTTGCTCAGGAGATGCCCACACGACAATATCCGCACGCGCGTTGCCTGTGCCTCGTCCGTTTACTTCTGCAACCATGACTTCTTGCCGCATTTGCTCATATGTATAGCCATAATTGTCAACTAAGCGTTTTATATATTCTTGGCGCACTTTCTCTTCTGGAGTAAGCACCAACCACTTATTTTTTAGTGGCGCAAATATTTTATTTTCCGTTATTCGAATTTCCATATATGATTACCTTTTTACTCTGCAAATTTACAAAAACTTACGTTTGTTTCATAATAAACTTATCAACAATCGGAAATTGGCATAGCAGAATGTTTTTTAGGCGAATATGTGTTTATTCCCCATCCGTCAGTTTGGCCTCTCATCCTCGCTTGGCTCTATGCTTTTTATATAGTCGCTGGCTCGCTCAGGTGATACAAGCGAGCGCCCAAGGCGGCGTTCCATTGTTTCACGCGCCTCTTTTGCCACCTCGCCACCTTCCTTGGCAATACGGCTACTCTCGGCCATTGTTTGCGGATTCGACTGACGCGAATACTCGGTTGTTGCAACTTCGGCAAGAGTATTAAGAGCAAGCTCAATGTTGGTCATATTGTCGCGCAGATTCTCTTTGGTAAGCCCCTTGTATTTCTTGTATTCGCCAGTTGTAAAACCGCTCCACGCCTTTGTCAGCACATTGGTTAGTATGGCAAAATCGCGCTGCTCTGTAATCCCAGAGCGTTTCCACTCGTCGGTCAGCTCCTTACGCATCTGTATGGATTTCATGCGTTCGTTTATTCAACGCTCGCTGTAACCTTGCCTACGATAATCCTCGACAGCCATCTGGAAAGTCTGTTCGGGGTCTATCATCTGGTCAATACGCTGTGCGCCAACTTCGGCAAGCCACTGCTTTATAGGTTCCGCCTTCTTGGACGGAACAGACTGGATAATACGGAAAATTCCTTCTAAATCAGCAGCTTGCGTCTTATAGAATTTTCCATCAGCAGCTTTCATTCGAGTAGGGGTACAAATTGTACCCCAACTTGAATCCAGTTCTGGGTCACGAGACCTCATT
>JAFWZH010000224.1 GCA_017522515.1 Clostridia bacterium | reverse complement strand
TATTGAAGCTTCAGACAGAAACACAGCAGTCTTGCCTAAGATTCGTAAAACAATGATAAGTGAGAGACTAGATTTGCAACGTCTCTAACGAATCATAAACTTAGTCCTAAATCAGGACTTGGTGATATTTAGGAAACCATTACAGGAAAAATCCTGTAATGGTTTTTTTATTCCATTGTGTCATGCACCTTTAGAGACAGATATTTTCATAAAAGTAATCTGCTATTCAAAGGAAAACTGCATTAATTGTGGTTTTAACATTTTTTAATTCTTTTCTTGTGAAATTATGTTCTAAATCATTTTTTTATAACATCTGTTTTGTCTATATTTGCGAATATTTGTCTGGAAATGAATGTTTTTTTTATAAACACTTTGGTCTAAATGTGTGATACATAGTATATTAAATGGTATGTGTTGATGTGTCTTTATTTATTGTGTATATGCATTGGTTTGAAAAACAAACATTATTTTCTGGATATTGTAACTGAAAAAACAAGAATAATCGAGAATAATTTATATACGATGAAAAGAATATTTTCTTTGATATTGGCATTGATGGCTGTGCAGATGATGTTCGCAGCCCCATATACTGTAACAAACACATCTGATGACGTTGAGGAAGAAGGATCTTTACGATGGGCATGTAATCAGGCATCATCAAATAAGTCAGTTGAGATCACCTTTGATATTGAAGGGGATGGCAATAAGGTCATAAAATTGACAAATCAGATCCAAATACAAGGAAATATAACAATTGATGCAAGTTCTAGCAAAGATTCTATTATCATTGATGCAAATGATATGGAATATTCGGATTATTGTTTTTATCTTAATAATTACAACACGACCAAATTAAATTTGAAAGGTCTTGTACTAAAAAATAGAAAGACTTCAGCCATTTATTTATCTTCTTCCGATTATTATGAGAACACAGTTGATGTGCAGATAGATTCATGTTTTTTCTATGGTGATATTACAGCGTATGGAGGAAATCTTTTAATAAAAAATTCTTCTTTGAATCATAGTGTTATTGCCTCAACTTCGGAAAGTACGTATTTAGAGATTGTTGATTGTGAATTTGTGAATGCTCAAAATTTAAGCGTTCGTCTTACGATTGACCCTGCTAAGTTTGTTTGCTCTAGAACTACATTTAGCAGAGAAGGCACAACATTATTAAATCCGATCTATTATGTTTCAGAGTCTAAATATTCAACTCCTGTTATAGATACAGCATATGTCAGGAATGGCAAACTTTTTGTGAATGGTCATATTTCTTCAAATGAAGTTGTTGATATAGAGCTGTTCACTTCTTCTAATGCATCTTATAATTCTAATTCTTCTGATAATCGTTATGAGTGTAAAAAATATTTCGGAACCACAAAGACCAATTCGAATGGAATATTTAGTTTAGAAATGACATTGCCAGAAAAAGGTCTTATGTTGAAGCAACACTTTGTTTTGTCTGCTTCAGCTACTTATGCAAAAGCACATACAAGTTCATTTACTTTTTATGATGTAAAGCAACCTTATTGGGTGGTAAATACGACATTGGATGAAAAAAGTGGATCTGATTTTATAGTCGGATCGATGAGATGGGCATGTCACTACGCAAGTGCAAATGATACAATTGTTTTTGATTTCCCAGGTAAAGGAAAAAAAGAAATAGAAGGATTTAACTATTCGACCAATGCATCTGTTGATGGATCAACATATGCTGACACAATTATTTTACATGGACTTCACTGTTACAATGTCAATAAGATTGTTTCTGAAAATGTTTCTGATGGACATGGATTTTCTATTGCAGGTGGTAAGATGACTAACTGTATTTCTCGAAACAATAAAACAGGGGTAGAAATCTATATAGAAGGTATTAGTGTTGAAAATTGTATCATAGAAAAAAATAGAGATTTTGGTATTCATGGATCTCATTCTTTTAATAAAATAAAGCATACTATAATTCGTGAGAATAATATAGGTGTTTCTTCTAGTAGTGGTGGTAAATGTATTGAAGAATGTGACATTATAAACAATATTATAGGCATTAGTTCAACGTCCCACCCTTCTATATTAGATTCTGTTATTTCTTGTTGGATTTCAGGAAATGACTCCGTAGGAATGTATGGTTCTAGAATAATTTACGGTAATAATATAGGATTGGATAGGAATCAGAAAACAGCGATGCCCAATGGATATGGTATTATAGCAAGCCCTTATACGGATGTAATAAAAAATAATATAGTTGCTGGAAATAATCGTTGTGGAGTTCTCGCTAGTGAAAAAAATAGTTTAGATTCTATTAGTGAAAATTTTATTGGTACAAATCGTAATTTGGATATAGATCCAATTCTTGGTAATGGTGAGGATGGACTTCGAGGACCGGATGGTGCTTTAAGTCATATGCCAAGTATTTCCAATTGTTATTTTATGAATAATCATGGTTCAGGCATAAATGCGATGTTAGAAGGAACTGTTTCTTCGTGTGTGTTCAGTAACAATTCAGAGAATGGAGCTATTTTTACTGATTTTATTGGCCTTCCAAGATTTAAGCAATGTTCGTTTTCAGATAATAAACAAGGAGGCCTGGTGCTATTGGGACAATCAGATATAATAGATATAGATAGTTGTGAATTCTCTAGAAATGAGAATTATGGTTTGTCTATGTCTCAATGTAATTTCGATTTGACAAACTCGACATTTGACTCTAACAAAGGAACAGCATTTGTTTATGATATTACAAAATACAATGCTACTACATCATTACTTTCAGATAACAAATTCCTACATACAAACAATCCATATCCTGCAATCAAAACAACCAACGCATATCCTGCGCCAGAGTTCACCTCATGCAAGATAACAGAGAAGACGATAGAGATTGTTGTCAAGGTGGATACTGCCGCCAAAGCAAAGATTGAGTTGTTCTACACGTCTCAAGGAAAACAAACAGCAGAAGCTTTGGTTGATTCATTCTATACAAATACCGATGGTACGCTCTCTGTTTCATTGGACAGATCACAGTTTGCAGGGAAAAGTATCATAGGTTTCACTGCTACAGCCACTTATGGAAAAATAACATCTCCATTATCAGATGTTGTTTATCCAGAGGCGGAAAAAATTGATTTGACCCGTACTGAATTTTATGTAAAGACTGATGGCTATGGTGATGGCTCGTCGTGGGAGAATGCGATGAGTCCTTATACATTTGCCTACTATTTGCCACAAGTGAAAGATGGTTCTACCTTCCATGTTGCTGAAGGAAGATACCTTCCAGTGGATGAGGATAAGAATGGATACAGGGAATTCAAAATCAACAGTTCTGTGTCGATCATCGGAGGATATCCGACAACAGCAAAGACTGGAGCAGCATCAGACCCTAAACAT
>JAFWZH010000223.1 GCA_017522515.1 Clostridia bacterium | reverse complement strand
GATATACGTTGTGGTTTTGACAGTGCCGGTTATTTTTAAAGATTACTCATGCTAATGAGGATATTCGAGTAAAACGATAATCGGTTGTCAAAAGATACGTGCAAGCAAATATCAAGATTTTTTCTATACTGATTAACCAAATTTTTTGCATACCCCCCCCAGACTTTGCAGGTGAACCATTTTTTTTGAGTCAATAGCTATATTATATAAAAATAAAAAAGGATGTGGAAACCACATCCTTTTTTATTTTTATCATCCTCTAAGATTAGAAGTTGTAGTAGAGGCTGAAAGAGAGAACGTTTGTCAAGTCAAGACCGAACTTAGACTTGTTAGAGATAGTCTTGCTCTCTGCGCGAACATCTGCAATTGCACAAGCGTTCTTGTCCTTGAAGTTAAGACCATCACCGAGCTTAGCAGCGATTGTCCAGTTCTCTGTAATGTTGTAAGCAACACCTGGGCGAACACCAAGACCGAAACCAGTCTCACCCTTACCACCTTCTGGCTTGTAGTTTGTAATATCTACATAAGCCTCAGCGAACATTGAGAACTCGCCTGCTGTAAGGAATGTGTAACGAGCGTAAGGAGTAACGCCAATAGCTGTGTAAGCGTCCTTTGCCCAGTCAAGGTTAACCTCAGCACCTACTGTCCAAGCGTCGTTGAGCTTGTAACCAACCTCAGGCTTAACGTTGATTGTTGTGTTCTTGTCCTGCTTAGAGAAACCAAGACCACCACCTACATACCACTGTGCACTAGCTACTACTGTTGTCAATACAAGTGCAAGAGTCAAAAATACTTTTTTCATTGTTTTTTGATTTTTTGTTTTACCGGAAATTATTTCAACATTCCCTAATCCGGCGTTAGAGAATTGGATTAATTATTAATTTCTGTTGCAAAGATATAGCTTTTATAATTCATGGCAATGCTTTTCATATATTTTTTTTTAGCATAATGTGAAATAATGTTAAAACAAGCGTTGTTTTGTCCTTTTTATCGCTAGTATTGGCATATAATAAATAAGGTATATATATAAAGCTCTTTTGTGAGGTTATAAAAATGTGGTTAAAGTTTCAGCTTCAGTTAAGTATAAATTACTTTTTCTTTGCAATAGTTTTCAAATATTGCAGAATTTTTCTTTATGCAGCATTTCGTGCTTTTCAGGTATAGAAAAATCTCCGGCTCTAAAAAAGAGCGGAGATTTATGTTCAGGAAATTTTTATCTTGATATTTTTTTAATAGGTTTTCCAAAAAGAAAACTTAACATGCTTTTTTATAGACAATATAATCGGTAAGCGGTTCATATGTATAAGGTATAAAGTTATACACACGGTACAGCACAATGCTTCCAGAGGCGGTTTCGTACATTTCTACCTTTATTGGCATGCTGTTTCTATCCTTTGCCTCGCTTTTCAGTTTTGTAAACTCGCCTTTCTCAAGCATGGCAAGTACGCTGTTCTTCTTTTCGCTTTCGAAGTACAGAGTGTTTTCCGTAAATGTCTCCTCGCTTGTGATGTGGAACAACACTTTTGGCAATGTGAACAGTTTTACTATACCGAATATTGTGAGTATTATGGCTGCAAAAAGAACCGGCATCTTTGCCTCGCTTGCATTGTCGAGAGCGAATGCTATGCCGAATGCGGCTGCGGCAATTGCCAGTAGGGCAAACGGCCATACTGTCATTCTGCTTTTGACTGCTATGTTGTTTCTCTCTAGTATCTCTTTGTCTATTTCTGTATTCATATTTTATTTTTTTTGATGAGTATAGCGCGTGCTATACCTATTTATAATAGGTTTTATCCTCTTTAAAGTATTTGGGGTCTTTAATGTAGAAATGGATGCAAGGCATATAGTGGCATGAGCAACTTGGTTGCTATGCCGGCTGCATGCAGGGCATTATAGGCCATGCATGTGTGCTTTGCATTTGTTTTTTTGTGTACTGTTAAATGATTATATGCCTTAAGGCATAGATGTAATAGCCGTGCGTGTGTCGCGAAGCGGCTACTGCCTTTTGGCTCTTCTCACCCGATGGAATCGTGCTTTTATGCTTGTATAGTGTAGGGGAGAGTGTTGCGCTTTTGTACTCCTTGAGAGGGCATCTGGTAACTGTGTGCCCGTTGTTTCGTGCATGAAAGGTGCTGGAGCCTTGCTGTGGCTCGAAACTGCAGTTGCTCAGAATATTGGCAAGCTCGTCGATGTTTGCGCATAGCTTGTCATCGAGCATGCATACTTTTTCTGTGCCTCTATCCGGGGCAAAGGCTGTGGCTGCCAGGCTGCCTGTATAAAGCGCAGGCAGTAGCAGTAATAAAAGTATGGTTGCAATGCGTCTCATTGTTCAATGGTAAAAACCTCGATTCTGCCGGTACTTTCTAACTATAGTGCCTTTTTGCCCAATTTGTTGGCTGCAAGGCTCTTTCTTTGCCGATGGAATCGTTGTTTTTGTTGCTTTTCCTTGTCAGTGGGGTGTTTTGTTGTTGTGTTGCTGCAAAGCTACGATAAAACCATTGCATCGGCAAGAGATGTTTATAACTTATACTGGAACTCCTTGGAATTTATCGCTGGAAAGGAGAAGAAAGTGCGACCATTGCTTTGTAATTGCTTTGGTAGGAGTAACAAAAAAGAGCCGAAAGGCTCTTTTTTGTTACTCCCGCTCGACTAGAATAGTTAAATTGTGATTAAATCTTTTAACTTTATTATCAATGCTTTAACACTTTTCTTTGCTCTAAAATAAGCAAACTGGTGTCAAGAACTGGTGTCGAGGTGGTTGTTTATTTCTTTCTTAGATGATTATCACGAATTTGAATTTCTTTACCATTTTCATAAACCCTAAAATCACTGTCTATTGTAATTATCCCATAAGTTTTTTTGGCATGACAGTTAGGGCATAGAACAAGTAGATTGTCAATACATTCTCCACCTCCTTTTGATTTCTCTATAATGTGGTCAATCTCTATAATATATCTTTTATTTCCATTTGGGTTAATATATGCTTGCTGAAATCCGCAAATTTGGCAAGTGTGATTTTCTAATATAGCTATACGTTCTTTTTGCTTTTTACTTTCAATTCGTCTTCTTCTATTATCTCCTAAAACATATTGCGTATCATAATCTTTGAATTGTTTTGCTTCTTTGTATATTTCATTTATATCGTAATTGTTTAATTCTTCATAAATAAAATCCTCATTTGTATATGATATAAAATATTTTGATAAGTCTATTTCAAAATGATTTTTAGCCTTACATAACATTATTTTACCTTTTTCGATATAGGCTTTAATGTCATAACGTAAAAATATTTGTTTATCTATGCCTTTCCCTACCGAATATTCTTTCGTACGCAAGTTTTCTTTTATAGATACTAAATCTCTAATCGGTATGAGAAGTATTCCCTCTTTATATACAGTCAAGAATACAAATGAGATGTTTTTTAGGACATATTCATCTAAGTATAGTGAATAATATACTTCAAATGGATGTTTTCTTGTTCTTGAAACATTTTTGGACTCTGTGCCTGCTATTAGACCGCCATTCTCTGTCTGGTACATATTGTATATACCTTTCTCATTTATAATTCTCATACCTTGTGGCAATATCGAATTAACAGCTTCTATAGATAAATGCTCAAACATATAATAATGATAATGGTTGTTGCTTTATATTTTGCAACAAACAACTGAATACATTGACAAAAATACGAAAAATAACTAACTAATTGTAATATGCTTCTTATAAGTTATTGCTCCCGGCTTCGCCAGGAGCAATAACTTTTATAATGAAAACTCTCTTTTTACGGCTCAATAGCAAAAAGGTGTGGATTGAGAAAAAGTTTATAAAACTAAGGTTTTAAATCTCGCTATAGCTCGCCATTATATTCTTATGCAGTTCTCAACCTTAAACTGTAGGTTGTTACCGAACGAAGAACTTGCTATCATTACTTTTTCTCTCGTGAAAAAGTAATCAAAAAACGCCCGTCACGCG
>JAFWZH010000222.1 GCA_017522515.1 Clostridia bacterium | reverse complement strand
CCCATAATTTTCTTTCTACAAATATATACAAATGATCCCCATTACGCCCATCATCCTGCGAACTTTCTTGTCTCCGACCTCAAAACCACGCCTATTCAGTTCCACACGCATCCTCGTCACGCATTCTTCAGCAACTCCTGCTTCCACTTGCAGATTTGGTTCTGGTTGATTTCGTACTTCGTTGACAGTTCCGCCAACGTCATCTGACCTTTCACGGTCTCCAATGCAACTTTTGCCTTGAATTCCGCACTGAATTTTCTTTTTGTCTTCATGACAGCAAATTTAACTTTTTTTTACACTTAACTCGCTGTCCTAAATTTGGGGAGTATTATATAGTATCAAAATTAATCATTCTTAATCTCCTTATAGTTCACAAATTTTCCATTTCTGGCATTATAGTGCAAACGGTAGTTCTTTCCGTCACGCAGAGACCTGAATGTGTAATAAAACTGCTTAAAATGCTTCTTCTCAAAAAACACATCTTCTGGTTCATAATCTCCGTAACTCATAATGTAGATGAAAGGTATCAGTTTTTCAGGATTGCCATGAAATGGATAATATGAAAATTCTCGATTTGCTTTGATAGCTTTAAGTCCAATATATCTATTCCATTTTGAAATATCGCTTGTAGAATCTATAAGATATTTATTCTCCATTTTTCTATTTGACTGAACCATCATGATATATAAAAGTGTTTTTGAATCATAATAAGAATAAAATGGTTTTGATAGATAAAAGACATCAACAGTATTTATAGAAGGTGTAAAACCAATAACGCTAGAATGAGGATGTACTGTTACACCTATTAATAAATTACGCAACGAATTATTACAAATACTATCATAAACTTCGTGATAAATATGTTTTTTATAAATATCATCATAATACGTAATTCCATCTTTATGAAACATAGTATCGTCATACAAACACCTCCACGTATAATATTGTCCGTCCTTCATTAGGACTTCAACCTTGTAGAAATCCAACGGAAACAAATCCTTGTATGGAAGATTTATTTTTTTGTAATAAACACGTAATTGGTAACCTATAGCAGGCATTAACTTAGTAAGTTCATATTGATGACTACAATTTTCTAATTTGGGCTCTCGATATCGTTTGTTTGCGTAATGAAGAGACGATCTGAAACATGGATACTTTTCATAGTCTTTTAATATTTGACTTAATAGTATGTTTTGCTGTACTCCATTTCGTATAGAATAATCAACAACTTTGCTTACAGAATCATCACAAACTATATGGTTACTATAAATATAATCAAGATTATCTGTATGATATCTATTCACTTCTCCAGTTCGAGATATATGTACATCAAATAATTTTTTTGGTGTGTACGTTAACGCACACGATTGCATTAGTGCTGCTATAACACAGCCGGTTAGGAACAATGAATATTTATTATTTGCTGTTCTCTTCATAGGTTAATTCGTTTTTGTTTAAGTAATACCATTTTAAAAAATCCTCATTTTCTTTTTTTCGAAAATAATATTCCAACACCTCTGTTTTTTAAAATATCACAATAATAAAAATTTTCGATGTTATAATAACCTGCTTTTTCTTCTTTAACACATTTCAGAAATGCTTTTGACCATTGTGTTTTGAAAGAGATTTCTTCTTTTATTGCTCGTACTCCGCTTGGTCGCCCTAAAATATGACCAAGAGCGTCACAATACTTGTAGTTTTCATTTTTTATAAATACTCAAAAAGTTGTGAATGAAACTGATAATTATTTGGGTGCAAAGTTACCGTTTTTTTCTGAGACACCAGAAGAAAGTGTATTAAATTGTTATGACAATGCTCCATTACGTGCCTCATTCCGTGCTCTATACAGCACTTCCCAAAGGTAATCGACGTAGTTGCTTTGTGTGTCGAAGAACTCCAGGTCCAGCCCTTCCTTTTGGTATTGAAATGATTGTTCGTTGCCATATTCGCCATTTTCTGATTCGTGGGTAAAAAGGTAGTCATTTTTCAGCACAAATCGTTTCTTTTTGTTATATAACAGCCTTGTTTTAGACTAAATTTGCTTAAATCACGCGCGAAACGCTAAATAAATGCTCGACTTTCGATAAAAATAAGTACCTTTGTAAGGTAAAAAGAGATTTCATATAAAATGAAATTAAAGACTCTGATAACTGAATGTACAGCATACGACTTCAAGGTAATGCTTGAAGAGAAGAAACCTAAGAGTTGGTTAAAGAACGTTAGCGCTTTTGCCAATGGCTTGGGTGGTTCCCTTTTCTTCGGCATAGATAATGATGGCATCGTCAAAGGACTTGATGATGTGCAGCATGTATGTGAAACCATCAGTAGCAGGATTCGTGACTATATGGATCCTCTGCCAGATGTGGAAATGATTCCCCATGATATAGATGGTCTGCACATTTTGCAACTCAAAGTCAATGCAGGGCATTATACTCCGTATTACTACGTTGGGGATGGTCAGCGCATAGCATTTGTCCGTGTTGGTGATGAGAGTCTTCCTGCTACGGCGGAGCAGATGGTACGCTTAGTACTGAAAGGTTCCAACAAAACTTTTGATTCCCTTCACACAGACTATAAAGCAGAGGACTATTCCTTTACGATATTGGCGAATGTCTTTAAAGACCGTACTAAACAAGAATGGGACAAAAAATATCTCTTGTCGTTTGGACTTGTAACTGGCACAGGGAACCTAACGAATGCTGGTGCTTTGTTTGCCGATGACTGCCCATTGTGGCAATCTCGCCTATACTGCACACGATGGGATGGAAAGGAAAAGGGCGATGCCATCAACGATGCAGAGTTTACAGGCAATGTCCTCATGCTTCTTCGCGAAGCCATGAACTTTGTGAAATCCAACACAAAGAAAGGCTGGGAGAAACTGCCTGATGGAAGAAAGAACAAACCAGAGTATGCGGAACGTGCAGTTCTTGAAGCAATGGTAAACCATTTCATCCATCGCGATTATACTGTGATGGGGAGTGAAGTTCATCTTGACATTTACGATGACCGTCTTATTGTCACATCTCCTGGTGGAATGTACAATGGAATGCTGATACAGGATTTGGACATCAAAGATGTGTCTTCTGAAAGACGTAATCCAATACTTGCAAACGTAATGGCTCAACTTAACTATATGGAGAAACGAGGTAGCGGACTCACACGCATCTGCAATGAGACCAAAGCATTGGATGGCTATAAAGACGAACTGAAGCCTGTGTTCAAATCTACTCCGACTCAATTCCAGGCCATCATCTTCGCCTCTTCCGACACTCCGAATGTCGGAGACCATGACGGAGACATGTCGGAGACGAAACTCACTGAGCGTCAGCAGAAAATACTGAATCTCATCAAAGAGTCTCCGACAATCACTGGCAAACAAATGTCGGAGACTTTGTCGGTGAGTCAACGCACCATCGAACGTGACCTTTCCGCTTTGCAGAAGGTAGGTGTTCTGAAGCGTGAAGGTAAGGATAATAATGGGGTATGGATTGTCGAGACTATGTTATTCATATAACTTTAGAAAAAATGAAAGACAAACTCTTATATACTAATCTTCTTATTATTCTTCAGAATTTTGAAAATTTATGGAATATGTATTCCATTTCTGGGGGTCTATTATATCGAAGTGAAACAAAGAAATCGGCAAAAATATTTCTTGAAATTTTCAATAAAGTTGCAGACAAACACCCTGCGATTAGGAATACCAAAGAGTTACATATCAATTCTACAGATAGCACGGAACATATAGATAGTGTGAATCAATTTCTCAAAGAATGGACAGAAGGAGATGAAAAATTCCCAATACCCTCTACAGAATTGTGCATTAGTGATAATGAGAAGTCACGGTACATACTTCAATCTATTTTTATGTGTCTTTCTGCATATCTTTTATGTAAAGTGCAGTTAGAATACAATCCCATTTTGTGTAAATCTTCTGGAGAGAGCTCATTTCATCAAAATAATGTCAAGTGGAATGAACGTTTTTCTTGGCAGATTAGTGATCAAGTAGATAAATTATTCCTAAACAAATTGAATGAGAGCGAAACCGTTGTTATAATTGGAGATATAAGAAAATCTCAAGACCTAATTACCTATTCTTCAAGCCCTGAAGCTTATAGATCTAATATGGTATTCTACATCGAAAAAGTCAGAAAAATCATTTTAGATAACAATGGTGTTTTCGACAGATTTACAGGAGATGGTTTTATCTGCTACTTCAATGCTTATTTGTCACAAATGTTCCGTAAAGATCTTTATCAAACTGTTATTGATGTTTGTGTAAAGATTCAAAAGGAAAGTAAACCTTATTTTGGACAATGGCAACAGAATCTTCAGAAGATACCACAAGATTCTATTGGCTTATCAATCGGAATTGATTCTGGAATAATGACTTTTCTATATGATAGGATGATGTTCGCTGTTGGGACTCCTGCAGTATGGGCAACAAGAATGTGTACAGCAGGAAATGCGGGTGATATTATAATAAACAATATTCCTCATGCTAAAATTAGTAATGGTAATTATGCTTACAGTTTTGATGAAGTTTTTAGCTCCACAAAAACTGGTGAGCAATTTAAAGCCTTCAGACTCAAATATGAATAGTATTAAAGACAATGAAAGTCTCATTAAAAGACTTGAGCATGTAAACAACTGGATAAATAATTGTGACCAAAAGGCAGGTATTTTACTTGCATTTATGGGAGTACTACTCCCTTTAATTCTTACAGCTGATTTCTTTGTGATAAGATTATCAGTACTTGTAGAACCTATAAAGTCTTTTTTGGAAAAAGGAGATGGATTATTTGATTGGTGTAATTTTGTTATGATTGCAACATTTGTCATTATGTTATTCTTTGCTGCACGTACAATCTATTACCTAGTTTTTGTACTTATTGGAAATACTGACTATGGCAAATATAAACAGGAAGAACTTGAAAATAAATCAAGTCTATTTTATGGCAGTATAGCTGGCATGAATTATAAAGATTATAAGGAAAAACTCCTAAATAGCCAATACAATTCCACAAATGATCTTATCTCTCAAATTTATGTTAATTCCGTGATATGTAAATCCAAGTTTGATAATTATAAGTTCGGCTTGCGAAATATGGTGTATTTCCTTTGTATGTTTGCTATTACATATATCCTCTTTCTATTCAAATAAAAATGAGTATGCTAAAAGAAAAATTAGAGGAAATAAAGTCTGACATCAAAGATGTATTTGATTTAGATTTTTCGTTTTCTGACACTAAATCTGTACCATCTTTACAAGATTCAACATTAACTTACGAGAAGGGGAACATAAAAAAAGGTAAGACTATATATACCTGTGTGTTATTTGTTGATATAAGAGATTCTGTCAACCTTAATGCTACACATCAGGCAAAGACCATGGGTAAAATTTATACGGCATTTACAAAATCTGTACTAAAAATAGCTCGATATTATGGTGCATTTGTTCGGAATATTATTGGTGATCGAGTTATGGTCGTATTTCCGTCCGAAAATTGCTTTGTAAATGCAGTCGATTGTGCTATTTCTATTAACCATATTTCAAATGAGATCAATAAAGCTATTAATAACGGTGATTTCAAATGTGGTATAGGTATAGATTATGGCAAAATGAGCGTTATAAAAGTCGGAGTTACAGTAAAAGGAGATGAAAATAACGAAAACAAAGGGTTAGTTTGGGTAGGGGAGCCGGCTAATTTCGCATCAAGATTAACTGATAACGCCAACAAGACTATCACAAGAATCTATTATCATATTGAAGGCTCATATACAACTCCAGAAAACCTACTTCCTAATAATCCATTCTTTAGTAATGGCATCAATAAAACTGTCCATAAGGCAGTAGATTATGATGAGGAAGATTTTTCACACCACATTTTTATGTACAATGGTAATCTTCATCTTAGAGAATTTTCAAGGATTGACCGTTTTGAGCGAAAAAACGAAGAATATAAGTATCCAGCCATCCTAATTTCAGAAAAAGTATTTCAAGAATTTAAAACGGCAAGGCCCAACGATAAAGCCATAAAATTAAATTGGTGGAAACTACAAGAACATCCAATAAGAAATGTTTCTTACAAGGTATATGGCGCTACACTCACATGGGTTTTCTCTTAAAACAGGAACCAAATCGCATCGTTTAATGAAAGTTAAATGCGTTAAATATTTGTCTTTATCGAGATTTGCAGAAACCACGTAATCACTTTTCTACCATTATAATTATAAACGACTGGTAAACAACGAGTTGTAAATCCTATTCCAGAATTTAGATAGTATGTCATTGTATATATATTCTTTGGTTTTATAAACCGATACTTCTCCTGTATTCTTTTTGGCCTTTATCTTATCACCAACGAACATCCCGTAAAAAGCAGAAATGTCCATATAGCTGAGTATTTTTCCCTTTGGCGTTTACTATTTTCACCACCATTTATAGTTACACAATCAACGCATTTTTCAAATGCACGCAAACCGTCATCTACGCCTGTTGTTACCACCGCTATTGAAACGGTATTATCGTATGTTTCTGCTATTATGGCTCCTGCCTCTACAGACTCAAGATATGCCGAATATTTGTATTGTTGGGCTATCAGTAAATCATCCGACTCGTCTTCTGGTATTAATTGGGTAACAACATTAGAGACATCTACATTTGTATAAATAAAATATTGGACAGGCAATCCGTCAAATATCGTTTCATCGTAAGGGTACAAAATAATTGTTCCGTCCTGATATGTCAATTTCTTTCCTCTACATATTGCATATATATTTGCTTTATCCAAAACCGTAAATGTATTTACAACTCTAAATTGCGATATAGTATTACTAACGGGGCCAAACGCTTGTTCTGGCGTTTGCTCATTCAACAAATCAACATCCGTGAAAAAAAATATATCAGTTCTCATATAACAAACTTAATTTATAAGACCATATCACATTTATCTCTTAATCTCCTTATAGTTCACAAATTTTCCGTTTCTGGCATTATAGTGCAAACGGTAGTTCTTTCCGTCACGCAGAGACCTGAATGTGTAATAAAACTGCTTGAAATGCTTCTTCTCAAAAAACACATCTTCTGGTTCATAATCGCCGTAACTCATAATGTAGATGAAAGGAATCAGTTTTTCAGGATTGCCATGAAATGGATAATATGAAAATTCTCGATTAGCTTTGATTGCTTTAAATCCAATATATCTATTCCATTTTGAAAGATTGCTTGTAGAATCATTTTTTTTAGTTGACTCAACAGCCATTCCATATAAAATAGCCTTGGAGGTATAATACGAGTAAAAAGCTTTGGATAAATAGAAAATATCTACATCTTCTATTCTTGGTCCCAAATCACGACTGTATGGATGTACAGCAACAGCTATTAATAAATTTTTAAACGATTTTTTATATGTACTATCACTTAAATTCGAATGTTCATATCGAACACCATTATTAAGAAGATTATTTTTTTCAAAACGTCTCCAGTTATAATATTTCCCATCGCTTGTATTTATTGAAACTTTATAAAATTCCAATGGCGGACAAGCATCAATAAAAGTATGTTTTAAATCAATTTTTTCATAATTAACGGATAACTTATAGCCATTTGCTGTTATTAAATAGGGCATTTCAAATTGTTTATTAAAACAAAACAAATTTGCATTTAGTTTTATTTCATCGAATCGCTTATGGGCATAAGGAAGAGATCTTCTCAAAAAAGTATAATGTTCATAATCATTTAGAATCTGACTTAATAATATATTTTGTTGTACCCCATTTTCTATTGAATAATTAACAGCATTGATTTTATAATTTTCATACGCAATTTTACTTGAATCAATAGAGGACGCATTTATATATTCCGTATATCTATCATAAGGGCACAAATAACCATTGAAATCCGAGGCAAACGGTCTATATAGTCCTGCTCCGCTATAGTTTGTATTATAATATGGGATCACATCTGGTTTATATATCAATATACAAGACTGCATTATTGACATTAGTATTATCAGACAATAAATATTCAATTTACTTTTTTTCATAAGTTAAATTATTTTTATTTAAATAATAATCTTTTATAAAACATTCTTCTTTGGTATATACACCAACAACTATTTCTGTTTTTAATAAATTACTGTATGTAACATTTTTGGGATAATTCGGATTATTATAGTACTTCCCTTTTTTGGACAGTTAAATATTAATTTATAGAGTATTTTAGAAAGAAGAAGTTCGTTTGTAAGAACCCCGTTTTTCTGAAAACGCCCATAATTTTCTTTCTACAAATATATACAAATGATCCCCATTACGCCCATCATCCTGCGAACTTTCTTGTCTCCGACCTCAAAACCACGCCTGTTCAGTTCCACACGCATCCTCGTCACGCATTCTTCAGCAACTCCTGCTTCCACTTG
>JAFWZH010000221.1 GCA_017522515.1 Clostridia bacterium | reverse complement strand
CTGGCGCACCTCTGCGTCAGATTGTACAGGGAATCAGATAGTTGTCAAGTACGAGTTTGTCTCATCTGAGACATTCAGGTGCAGGTTATGCAATCGACGAATGCAAAGGCGAGGATGTCGCCAACTTACCGTGGTAGATACTCCCTACACCTTCCCCCTATCCCCCCATCCTGCTAGGGCTGTTTGGGCTCCTATGGAGACTTTTGGGGAGGGGCTTTCGGTGTCGCATTTGATTTTACAACTTGCACGCTACAAAATTGTGCCCAAAATGGATTGACATCAGAGGGTATAGAATGATATAAAAGCCACATGCACACAAGAGGGGGAGGACTTAAATTGCCTTCCTAAGAGGCGATAGAATGGCGACAGTTTTCTCATACAATCATGATATTATTCAAAATGAAAAAATCAGTATTGGTGTTTCTGCATTTTGTTTTTTGTGTTTTTTTGCTTTTATCTCCGTTACAGCTTATAGGGAATAATCAAGATGATAGACCTCTGCCGTCTTTAGCTGAATTAATAGGAGAGCCGCCTTTGATTGAATTAGCAGAGGAAAATTTGCCTTTATATGTAACGTACTTGAGACTTAACCAAAAAGAACCAATACGTGATTGTGAATTAATGGGCGGTTTTGGAATAATTACTTCCTATGCAGATTCTTCATATTGCTGCAAATTTGAAACATTGTTTCTTATAGGTGAAGGTTTATCTAAACCTTCTGATTTATTTTATATCTCTCAAGAAGAAGGTCCGATTCTTACATCGAAAATTCAATGGAAGCCAATACAACAATATGGCATAGACAGAGCTGTTACAGAATTTGAATTACCATCCGATGAAGAGTTATCATCAAATCAACTGCTAATTTCATTAGATGGAAAGAATTGGTATTCATATCTAGTAGTAAATAATGACCTTGCTATTTTCTTTGTTAGACAATCAGCTTTACCTATGGAGGTCAATAACGATGGATATCCTATCAGGAAATGGGAAAAGCTTAGAAATAATATGCGAAGAGAAATCTCAAACCAACCCAGACAATAATAAGTCATTGGGTTAGTTTGGGATTTTTTATTTATATTTAGTTAAGATAAATAGTATTGCTAACCATTGGAATTTTTACGTATATTATTTCCTGTAACGCGAGGTCACGATCAATAAAGCATACGCTCTCACAAGGTCGTTGATAATAGTATATTTGAATACCATCTCTCGCTAAAAATCGGACATATGAATTATTATAGTAAATCATATTAATTACGAAACGCGCAACACAACATCCATTACTGGTGTTTTGTCCGTGATTTTCATTTTTCGCATCTTTACAATGTTTTTCAATATCATTCGTAATATCATAAACGGTTGCAGTTGACCATAGGGTTTCAAAAAATAGATAAATATCCAAAAAGTTAGCTAACCCATTTACCACTCCAGGCACTAAAGTGTTATTTGTGTGTACATTAGTATTTTGGTTAGCTAATCTATTAATATCATTTTGCCTAGCTTTTTCTCTGTTTAG
>JAFWZH010000007.1 GCA_017522515.1 Clostridia bacterium | reverse complement strand
GGAAATTGAAGAATATTTATTAAATTTGGAGGAATAAAAATATGAGTAAAAATGTAATCACAAAAACAAAGAAAGCTCCTATGGAGGGTAAAGTGAGAAAAGGCTTTAAGGCTTATGTGGGTATTATTCTTTGCCTTACAATGCTTTTCGTTTGCGGTGTAACTGCATTTGCTGCAGATGATCCCGTTGCAGTAGTAAACAATCTTTCAACATTCATCTTCGGACTTATCAGAGCTGTAGGTCTTATCCTTCTCGGCTTCGGTATTGTTCAGGTCGGTCTTTCTCTTAAATCTCACGACCCCTCACAGAGAGCTAACGGCTTCCTTACTGTAGCCGGCGGTATTATAATCACATTTGCAAAAGAAATTCTTAACCTTATCGTCGGATAACTAACGCTCGCAGAGAACAACTAACTCTTTCTGTTTCTGTATTATATCCATTTTATGCTTTATACTATAACTGGTAGAGCAAAAGTAACTCTATTACAGTTAGTTTGGAGATGATGAAAATGGATAGAGAATTAGTTGGAAAACGAATAAAAGAATATCGAATCAAAGCAGGATTAACACAAGAAGCACTTGCAGAAAGAGTGGGGATTTCACCTAATTACCTTTCAGCAGTAGAACGAGGAGTAAAATTAATTCGTCTTGATAAATTAGTCAGTATCATAAATGAAATCAATTGTACGGCAGATGACATTTTAGTTGATGTAATAAAGAAATCCTATGAAAGAAAAACATCTGCATTATTAGATACCCTATCAACATTTCCTGAGAACGAACAAAAGAGAATTCTTGAAGTTATTAATGCTTTGATAACAACTGCTAATATCTAAAATCTGCAACAAAAGTTGCAGATTTTTTGTTTTGCTCCTTGATTTCGACTTTTTTTTCAAATATTATGATATATACTAACTCTAACAGAGTTAGTTCTGTTATAATTAAGTTAGTTAGGAGCAAAAGAAATGACAAAACACGACAAAATAATTGCATGTTTCACCGGACATCGTCCACAATCAATTCCGTATCTTTGGGATGAATCATCTTCACAAAGTTTAAAACTTAAAGATGAGTTGAAGAAAAGTATTCTTTATCTTATTGAGGACAAGGGTGTTACTCATTTTATTTCAGGTATGGCTCTTGGTGTGGATATGATTGCGGCTGAGATTGTTCTTGAACTCAAAAAGAAATATCAAGATATTACCCTTGAATGTGCAATTCCTTGTGAAACACAAGCAAACAAGTGGACAGAAAAATATAGAGATAGATATTTCTCAATAATCGAAATGTCAGACAAAGAAACCCTTTTGCAGACACATTATACTGCTGATTGTATGCATAAAAGAAACCGATATATGGTTGATAAATCTGATTATATAATAGCGGTATGGAACGGTTCTCCGTCAGGAACAGGAAAAACTGTTCTTTATGCAAAAGAAAATAACAAAGAAATTATACAAATAAAACCATAAGTAATGAGAGTGTACGAATTAAAATCGTACACTCTTTTATTATTAAGGGAGGTCTTTGATGGAAGAATCAAGTAATTGGGTAGTGCAAAACCTACAAAATGCACTCGCAACTTGGAACGACAAGTTAAGTGAAATATGGCTTCTCATCACTCAATCCCCCGAAGAATTTAAAGACGGTACAATATGGAATGTAATCACTAACATTCACGGAGCACTACAGGCGATAGGATATTCGCTTTTAGTGCTCTTTTTCGTTGTAGGTGTTATGAAGACCTGCGGAAACTTTGCAGAAATGAAAAGACCGGAGATAGCTCTGAAAATGTTCATCCGTTTTATACTTTCAAAAGCAGCTATTGACTATGGTCTTGAATTGATGATGGCATTGTTTGATATAGTCCAGGGCATTGTTGCAAAGATTATGGCAACATCAGGACTTGCAAGAATAGATGAAATGGTGCTACCTGAGTCAATAGTAACAGCAATAGAAGATAGCGGATTTTGGGAAAGCGTACCACTATGGGCAGTAACTCTTATAGGCAGTTTGTTTATAACTGTTCTTTCATTCATTATGATTATGACAGTTTACGGACGATTCTTTAAGATTTACCTATATACAGCGATTGCCCCCGTTCCCCTATCTGCTTTTGCAGGTGAAACTTCATCATCTGTCGGTAAGAGTTTCATTAAATCTTATGCGGCAGTTTGTTTAGAGGGTGCAATTATTGTACTCGGTTGCATTATCTTCTCGTTGTTTGCTTCATCACCACCTGTTGTTGATGAATCGGCAGCAGCAGTAAATCAGGTATGGACTTATGTCGGTGAGCTTATATTTAATATGATTGTACTTGTTGGAACAGTAAAAATGAGTGACAGAGTAGTTAAAGAAATGATGGGATTATAAAGGAGTTGATTATATAAATGGAAGTAAAGATTAACCGTGAAATACGAGATTACAGTGAAGCGGTATATTTCGGTCTTAATCTCCGTCAGTTCGTATTCTCGGTTTTAGCCTGCGGTATAGCAGTAGGATTGTACTTTCTTCTTAAACCGTTCTTCGGTATTGAAACACTCAGTTGGGTGTGTATTGTAGGTGCAGCTCCTTTTGCAACCCTCGGCTTTTTTAAGTACCACGGAATGACGGCAGAAAAGGTTTTAATCACTTATCTTAAGAGTG
>JAFWZH010000220.1 GCA_017522515.1 Clostridia bacterium | reverse complement strand
TTGGTACTTGTATATTGTAGAAGCAGCATACATTTTCCGTCCGGCTCACAGTGATAATATGGCGATGGATGTTTATAACGCATCGTATACAAACGGAACGAACATCCAAATTTATGAATCATCAAGCGCTCAAAATCAGCTCTTTAGCATTATTAACAGAAAAAGCGAGGGAGCGACAACAGATTCCGCACTTGATAAATCTAAGACATACCGTATATTGTTTATCGGAAACAGCTTCACAAATACTAATACTATGTCGGATACAATATTCCCACCGATAGTAAAATCTGCAGGATATACTGTAGAGGTTCATTCTGTAACAAGAGGCTCTTGGACATTGGAACAGTTTGCAAATTCAAGTGATACTTACGGAGCAAAAGTCGATGCAAAACTTAACAGCTACAAGTTTGATTATGTAGTTATTCAAGAGCAGAGCCACAGACCGATTACGAATCCGAATTCTTTCTATGCGGGTGTTCGTGCGCTTGATAAGAAGATAAAAGCAAACGGAGCTAAAACTATTCTGTATGCTACGTGGGGATACAGACAAAACCATCCTTCAATTGGAAGTTATGGCGGTACAACAGCAAAAATGGAGGCCAATTTAAGAGCTGCATATATTAAGATAGCTAATGAAATTGGTGCAGAAGTAGCTCATGTAGGTAAGGCATTTACTTACACATATACAAATCATCCGTCAATTGAGCTTTATCTTACTGATTTGTACCATCCTTCACAAGCAGGCAGTACTTTGGCAGCGTATGTAATTTTTGCAACGATATTTAATTACGACCCGCGCCTTGTTGCTAACAACGGAACAGCAGGTGCAACTGCTGCAAGTGTTCTTAAATCAGTAGCTTATGAAGTTGCGCTTGGCTCGTTGTCAACATAAAAATAATATGACAAATTAAAATAAAAGCTCCTCTCTGATTTATCGGCAGAGGAGCTTTTTTACATTGCCAAAAAATCTGTCATGTGCTACTATGTGAAATGGTTATATAGAAGTAAACGGAATTTTACTAAGGAGGCCTTTATGTATAAGCGCATTTTATCAATTTTACTCGCAAGTTTATTTGTTTTTTCTTTTGCATCATGCAAAGATAATGGAACGGGCAATAATCACACCGGTAGCAATACACAGGAAAATATAATTTCTGAATTAGGGCTTACGGCTGAAAGTAAAAAAGCTACTACTCATACTGTTACGGTAAATTCTGCGCTATTCACACTTTTAGACTTTGGTAATACGCAAGAAGCTGAATTTGCCACTCGAGGGCTTATAGATGCTCCTGAAACATTAGAACTGAAAGATTCAAAAGGAAATGTGATATGGAGCCAGGCTGCTTACAGCTTTTTGTCAGACTACGAAAAAACTCCTGATTCCGTAAATCCCAGCCTTTGGGAAAATACTAAAAACAACCACGCCTACGGTTTGTTTAAGGTCACAGAAAACATCTATCAAGTTCGCGGCTATGATATGGCAAATCTTACTGTGATCAAAGGAAATACAGGTTGGATAGTTTTTGATCCTTTAATGAGCGTAGAATGTACAGAGGCAGCTATGCAATTAATTGAAAAAAATCTTGGTCAATTTCCCGTAAAAGCCGTTGTCATTTCTCACCCTCATGTCGACCATTTTGGTGGTATAAAAGGCGTTATGAAAGTTGAAAACGCTGCGGATAAAACACTTCCCATAGAAGCACAAATAAACAGCGGTAAAATTCCTATAATTGTTCCCGAAGGTTTCACCGAGCATGCTGTTGCAGAGAATATTTATGCAGGTAAAGCAATGAGTCGCCGTGCCAACTATCAATACGGTACACTTTTAGAAGCAGGGCTACAAGGCTCTTTGGCGATGGGTATAGGTATGGGACAATCTAAAGGTACAGTTACTTTCATAACACCTACTTATGAAATTAAAAATACTCGTGAAGTTATAAAAATTGACGGGGTAGAGATGGAATTCCAGCTTACTCCCGGAACAGAGGCACCGGCAGAAATGAATACTTGGTTCCCACAGTATAAAGCTCTGTGGGTAGCGGAAAACTGCACAGCAACGCTTCATAATCTCTATACACTAAGAGGAGCACAGATTCGTGATGGGGCTGCATGGGCCAAATATATCACAGAAGCTATTTCGCTATATGGGGAAGAAGCAGAAGTTACTTTCCAGTCGCACAACTGGCCTCATTGGGGCAACGACGTTATCAACGAATATTTAGTAAATACAGCAGCAGTCTATAAATTTATCAATGACCAAACACTCACATATATTAATCAAGGTTATACTTCTGATGAGATATCAAATATGATAAAACTTCCTGATCAGTTGGCGAAGAATTGGTATACGAGGCAGTACTACGGAACGGTGGCGCACAACTCTAAGGCAGTATATCAAAAATACATGGGTTGGTACGATGCAAATCCTGTACATCTTAATCCCCTTGAACCTACAGAGAGTGCCAAAAAATGGGTTGAATATCTTGGGGACGTAAATGAAGTTCTGAGATTGGCAAAAAAAGATTATGATAAAGGTGAATATCAATGGGTTGCAGAGATAACAAATGTACTTGTTTTTGCAGATCCCTCAAATACTGCCGCAAGGCTTTTATGTGCTGATGCCTTAGAACAATTGGGGTATCAATCTGAATCCGGTACATGGAGAAACGCTTATTTAACTGCGGCTTTAGAGCTTCGTAACGGAAATTCGGCAAGCTCTTCCGCCGTGCTTTCCGACGGAAGCCTTTCGATGGAAATGACAGCTTCCATGATGTTTGATTACATGGGTATACTTTTAGATAAAACAGCTTTGGCGGATAAGGATTTTGTAATAAATATTCATCTCACCAATAACGAAAAACATAAACTGCGCATAAAAAACGGAGTTCTCTTGCACTATGAAAATTCTATATCTGATTCTCCCGACATATCAATTACATGTCCTAAAAAAGCTTTGTTCTTTATACTTCAAAACAACAAAGACGGGCTTAAGGGAGCAGCGAAAATTGAGGGTAATACAGAATTACTTGAATTATTCATGAGCAAAATGAATCAAGTTGAAATTGCAGCTAATCCAAATTTTAACATAGTTGAACCATAATAAGAGGAGGTAATAATTATGGCAGCAGATTTAAAGGAAGTTTTTGCAGTTCGCACTGCATATAATGAAGATATTAAACCACAAAAGATTTATTTATCACTTGATGAAGCAAAAGCTTTTTGCGACAAAGGTGCACAGTATGGTTATGTGGTATATAATTTAGAAGATAAACCTGTTTACTTGCCTTTTGGAACATTGATGGCATCAAAAATTCTTTGCAATGCAAAAAAAGTTGCAGATTATGTAAATGCTAAAGGATATAAATACGGACATGCTCAGATTAATCCTGCTATTGACAGAGGTGCAACAGAGAAAATTGTCTCCTGCGACAGATTCGTAGGTTGGACATTATTTGATACAGGTTTTTCATATAACCATTTAAGAAAACACGGATACACATTATACGGCCCTCAAAATTTAGAAAATTATTTAATATCAATGGGATTTACAAGGATAGACGATATTAATGAGGTTCGCGGCGGTGATGTAATGTTTGTAGGCGTTTCCGATTGGTTTACATCGTTGCCTGAGGATTGGAAAAGCTATCCCGACCATACCTTCATTTGTGCAGGTCCAAGCACAGATGGACGTTTCTTTAGATATGACGGTGGTTCGGATAAAAGACTTCAATCAATACAGCCCTTGGATGAGCCTCTTGAATTGCCGAAGAAACCATTTAGATTTGCTTACAGAGCACCGGAAGAAATTCCCAATATTTAGTTAAGGAGTTTTGTTCATGAACATAAAAAAAGTGCGTATTCTCATAGATGTTATTTTATTTGCAGCGCTTCTTTTACTATGTTTTGCAGGATGTCAAAATAACGACTATGCAGACATTTATGAAACACCCGGCGCAGAAGGCTCAGTGGGGCAAGCAACGAATACAGATGATTATTCCGGGGGTTTGCTTGGTGATAAACCAAATGCAGGAAGTACACCTCCTTTGGCAGAACCTATTGCAACTCCAATCGGCGGAGTGTTGCCTGATGTGAAAACTCAAGCAGAACAGATAATTTCAAGGTCACGCAGATATAATACTACTGATAGTTTTTTCAACTCTTTAAAGCATTTTTGGGGCGGATATGAAATTTATTATTTCTTAAGCGAAGAAAATCCCGAGTTGTATGGACAGATTCTTAAGGAAATAGAAGACAGAGGCAATTCCTCTCACGAAACACTCAGAAAGTTCTATGACAATATTGACACATTTTTTTCTAAGGAAGACGGCGCAACACTCGATATATTAAGATATTATAAATTCATTGGCACAGACGGTAAAAAAGCTTTTTGGATATCTGATGATGTGCCTGAAAGACGAGATGAATTTGCTTTCTATGATGACTACAAATTTGCTGATGGTGCATATATTAGCGTAAGTGACGCAGTTTTATATGCTCCTTATTATTTGATCCAAAGTCTTTATACAAATAAGACTTTGGAGTTTAACGGCATGGCGCTTGAATTATCGCAAAAAAAACACAGCGAACTGTTTATATCCGACAGAGCATATAGAAACCCTGTTGATTGTGTAACGTTTATACCCGGCTTTGACCCCCTTTTATATATGTGTGCATATTATGGTGATGAAGTAAAAAATCTTGCGAATCATGAATTGGTTTTTTCTGCTCCCATTGCCACAATAGGCGGTTATTATGATTATTACAGCGGCAGAGCCAATGAGGCATATTTTATTCCTTTTTACGATAAGACTGCCGACAGATACGGTATGTCAAGCTTTGATGAAAACGGTATTTTATTATCAATAGGCTTTAGAAAATAACATTTAAAATAACATTAAGTTCTATCCCAGCATTACGTCAAGTAGCATCATAGCGGTAAAACCTAGAACGATACCCATTGTAGCAATATAGGGTTGTGTTTCTTGGTTTTGCTGGCACTCAGGTATTAGTTCGTGGACGGCGACCAATATCATTGCTCCTGCCGCAAAAGACAGTGCGTATGGTAAAAAAGTTTCCACATAGACAACGAGCAAGGCTCCCGTAACGCCTGCTATTGGCTCCACCATTCCGGATAATTGCCCGAAAAGGAAACTTTTTCCTCTTGATATGCCTTCTCTTCTTAAAGGAACAGATACGGCAGCTCCTTCCGGAAAGTTTTGTAAACCTATTCCTACTGCTACGGAAATGGCGCCGGCTAAGTTTTCCGCGCTGTAATTATTGCTTTGAAGTGCTCCGAAAGCAACACCCACAGCCAACCCCTCCGGAATGTTATGAAGAGTTATGGATAAAACCAACATAATTATACGTTGTAGCTTTTCGTTTGATTTTTTCGGTGTGGTATTTGTTTTCTTTCGTGCGAAAGAAACCGCCTTGTCTGAAAGCCACATAAATAATGCACCTGATAAAAACCCTGTTGACGCTACTAAATAAGCAGGTAAACCCGCGGCTTGCTCTGCTCTTTCTATTGCTGGCTGCAACAGCGACCAAAAGCTGGCTGCAATCATAACACCTGAAGCAAATCCAAGCATAATATTTAAACTTTTTTGATTTTGAGATTTAAAAAAAACAACTGTTGCTGCACCTAAGGCAGTCACAAGCCATGTGCCCGTGGTGGCAATCAGCGCAAATAATACATAATTATTCATATTGCACCTCCAATAGATATTATATTTTTATCAAGTAATTGTGTGCATAAAGGCGTTTTTGTTGACAAGATAATAGCTTTGTGACAAAATAAATCAATCTGAATATTCATAGATGACTTTATAGAATAAAGAGAGCAACAAGTAAAATGAAGTGGATTTTTTCATATTTAAAACCATTAAAAATACGTATGATAATAGGATTTATTATTAAAGTAATAGGTACTGTTGCAGAACTCTTTATACCTTTTTTACTTACACATATACTTGAGAATGTGATTATCACAGAAGATATAAGCAAAATTATGTTCTATGGAGTGCTTATGGCACTGTGCGCACTTGTGGCAGGTTTGGGAAATATAACCGCAAATCGCATGGCAGCAAAAGTAACAATGATATTTGCGTCACAAATGCGGCGCGACTTGTTTTCGAAAACGCTGCATCTTTCGGCACGCAACACAGATAAATTTACAATACCATCTTTGGAGTCACGAATTACAACAGATACATACAATGTGCAGAATTTTGTAGGCATGATGCAGAGAATGGGCGTCAGAGCTCCGTTTTTATTAGTCGGCGGCATCGGCATTACGCTTATTATGGACAAAAAATTGGCGCTTGTTATGATAGCTACATTGCCTCTTATTTTTATTGTAGTTTACAGCATTTCTCGCAAAGGTGTGCCACTTTACGAAAAAGTGCAAAAATCTGTAGACGGAATGGTGCGTGTAGTGCGCGAGGATACTCAAGGAATAAGAGTTATCAAAGCACTTTCAAAGAATGAATATGAAAACCGACGCTACGAAAAGGTAAATAAAGCCTTATGTAAGGATGAAACAAAAGCCGGTGTTATAATGGGCGTGGTTAATCCTATTATGACAATGCTTATGAATCTCGGCATTGTAGCTGTTGTGGCAGTCAGCGCATATTTCGTAGCAAAGCAGAAATCTTCACCTGCAACAGTTATTGCATTTATGCAATATTTTACACTTATTTCAATGGCGATGATGTCGCTTTCCAGAATGTTTGTAATGTATACAAAATGTGCAGCCTCTGCAAACAGAATATCAGATGTTATGAATAGTAAGAGTGAGCTTGATGTAAAAGAAGATGACGGGCAAGGGGATAAGTCATATCACATATCATTTGAGAACGTATCATTTTCGTATTTGGGAAAGAAGAATAACATAGAAAATATCACCTTTTTATTAAAAAAAGGTGAGCGACTTGGCATTATCGGTGCAACGGGAAGCGGAAAATCAACAATTGTCAGACTTATGATGCGTTTCTATGATACGGATACCGGTGTTATCAGAATAAAAGGTAAAGATGTACGTTCGTATACGCCAACGGAGCTTACATCAATGTTTGGTGTTGTTTTGCAAAATGATTTCTTGTATGCTGACACAATAGAAGAAAATATATGTTTTGGCAGGGATATTACTCATGAGACAGTTGTGAATGCAGCTAAAATAGCGCAAGCACATGATTTTATAAGCGATTATTCTGACGGGTACGAGCATATGATTTCGGCAGGGGGTACAAACTTGTCGGGCGGACAGCGTCAACGCATGCTTATAGCAAGAGCGTTGGCAGGGAATCCTGAAATTTTAATACTTGATGATTCTTCTTCTGCCCTTGACTATAAAACGGATCTCAGTTTGAGAAGCACGTTACAAAAAGAATTGCCTGAATCAACTGTAATTACCGTAGCACAAAGAGTAAGTTCTGTTAAAAATTGTAATCTTATACTCGTAATAGACGAAGGCAAAATTATAGGAAGCGGTACTCATGAGGAGCTGCTTGCAAATTGTCCTGAATATAAAGAAATAAGCGACTCTCAGATGGGAGGTGCCTTTATTGACTAAAGAAAAAACAAACAGAAAACGCGGTATATTTTTTCGCCTTAGCAAGTATGTCTTAGAACAATGGCCATTCTTTACAGTTGCAGTTATTCTTACGCTTCTGTCTAATCAGTTGTCTCTTATGGGACCAAAGTATTCCGGTGCGGCAATAGACGCCATGGAGCTTGATGGGGGAGTGGATTTTTCCGTTGTGTGGGAAAATGTGGCTTGGATGCTTCTGTGCTATGTAGTCTCTGCAGTGCTGTCATATTTGCTTGCTGTTATAATGATTCGTCTCAGCCAAAAAATTATTTTTAAAATGCGAAAACAGCTTTTTGAAAAATTAAATACACTCCCTGTAGGATATTTTGACACACATGCTACCGGCGATATAATAAGCCATATATCATACGATATAGATGTGATTAATGCCACACTTTCACATGATTTAATACAAGTTATGACAAGCATATATTCTGTAGTCGGATCTTTGATTTTTATGTGGCAGATTTCGAAACCTATGATTTTGATTTTTGTGGTAACGGTGCCTGTGTCTGTTTTATTTACAAGGTATCGTTCTAAAAAGGTACGCCCCTTGTTCAGTGCGCGCTCACGAAAATACGGAGAGCTTAACGGGTATGCAGAAGAAATGCTTACAGGCTCTCGAAGTATATCTGCCTATGGAAGAGAGGACGTAATTTCGTCGCGTTTTAACAAACATAACGACGAAGCAATGGATGCGTTTTATAAAGCGGAATATCATGGGGCAATGCTGTTTCCTACAATTAATTTTATAAATAATATATCAATTACACTTGTGGCGATTTTTGGCGGTATTTTATACATGTATTCCCAAAACGGTACGATTTTAGCCGGCTCGCTTTTCTTTATAACACTTGGAGGTGTTGCACAATTCGTGCAATATTCCAGAAAATTTGCAGGTCCTATAAATGAGTTTTCTAACATATTACATGAATTTCAGTCAGCCTTTTCAGCCGCGGAGAGAGTATTCCGTATATTGGATGAAGAACCTGAACCGACAGATGCACTTGATGCAGAGTCTTTTACTGATGTACAAGGACACGTAAAACTTGATAAAGTAACATTTGGCTACAAGCCCGAAAAGATTATCCTTAAGAATGTATCAATAGAGGCACAAAAAGGGCAAACCGTTGCTATAGTTGGCCCAACGGGAGCAGGCAAGACGACAGTTATAAACTTACTTATGCGTTTTTATGATCCGCAACAGGGAGAAATTCGCATGGACGGAATTCCTGCACTTCGCATTAAGAGAGACGATTTGCGTAGGGCGTACACAATGGTTTTGCAGGACACATGGCTTTTTTACGGAACAATTTACGAAAATATAATTTATGGCAGAGAAAATGCAACTCCTGAGGAGGTTTATAAAGCGGCGAAAGCGGCGAAAATTAATTCATATATAGAAAGTCTCCCGGAAGGGTATGACACTATTTTGTCTGATGATGGTGTTAATATTTCAAAGGGACAGAAACAATTAATAACAATCGCAAGAGCATTTTTGTCTGATGCTCCGTTGCTTATTCTCGATGAGGCTACTTCTAATGTAGACTCCCGTACAGAAATACAAATTCAAGAAGCAATGACAGAACTTATGAAAAACAGAACGTGTTTTATAATTGCTCACCGTTTGTCTACAATTCAAAACGCCGATACCATATTAGTGGTAAAAGACGGAAATATAATAGAGCAGGGCAGTCATGAAAAGCTGATAAGAGCAGGCGGCTTTTACAGCAGTTTATATAATTCACAATTTTCGTAAAATTTTATTGACACATATGTTCAGAATATAATAAAATATTTCCCGTTATGAGAAAAGAATGGAGAAGTGATTTTATGAAAAATACAATCAGAATTATACTTGCAGTGTTGGTTTGCTTGGTACTTACTTTTTGTGCAGCATGCGGAGAAAAAGATACAGACTCCTCTGCAAAAAATACAGCAGCAAATACACCTTCTGCAAAACCGATAACACAACCAACAGTACAGCCTACAATAACTCCCACAAAAGAACCTGTGGCAAATGCTACCGTAGAGCCGGGAAAACTTACTTATGCAGGTGGTATTGTAAGTGATATGCCGCCAAAAGAGCAAGTTATGTTATGTGACACAAACGGACCGGCAACACATTTCCAAATTGTTGAAGATATGGCAATACAATTTTTCCCGACTACAGCTTTTACAGAAGTTTCGATATGCTGTCCTTCTTATAGCGATAACAATGGTACTTTGACATTTTCATTGTATTCTTGGATGGGTACTTATGAAGATACCATGGCAGGAAAGGCTATTAAAACAGCAACTTTTGAAAATTATCGTGATAATGAGTTGTTGACTTTGTCTTTTGACAAAGCGCTCCCGGACGGAGAGTATGTTTTGCTTTTGAGCACACCTAATTATTCCGAAGGTGTAGGAACGTGGTGCAAAGCGTGCAGTTTTGAAGGTCAAAAGATATATGTGGACGGAGGCGGCTCGCTTCCTGAAAATACAGAACTTCATGTGGAGCTTCGTATTTCGTATATAAACACACCGAAGAATTTATACGGTAAGGTTTCTAAATAAATATTGTTAATAAATTCAAAAACCTCCGAGAGTTACTAAGAAAAGTAATTCGCGGAGGTTTTGTTTTCTTGTCAAAAAGTGCAGAAATGCATTATTCGTCTTCGGCAATAAGAGAAGAAAGATCGGTTATTTCCGGAAGTCTGCCATTTTTACCTTTATATAAAAATTCAATAGGTACATTTAAAGCAGAGGCAAAGCATGCCACTTCAATATCGGATAAAAATCTTGTACCGTTTTCGATGCGGCTGAGTGCTGTGCGATCAATTCTTAATCCGAGAACTTGAAGTCGTGCAGTGAGTTCTTCTTGTGAAAGTTTTGGATGGTTCTTGCCGTAAAAGCCTTTTCTTACATAACTGATCCACTTGCCGCATAAGTTGTTTCTTGACAATCTTGCTCGCTTGCTCATAACAAACTCCTTTTTATCATTTTGTGTATATTATGCACAAAAAATACATGAAAATTGTGTATCATTAACACAAATGTTGTTTTCTATATGGTTTTTATGCAATTGCTTTTTTCCTATAAATAAGTATTGTGTTTGCGATAAGGGATGTCATAATATATAATATTATTATTTTAATCAGTGGAGGAACATCAGATGAAATTTGTACATTTGTCCGATTTACACATTGGCAAGCGTTTTGGCGAAGCATCTTTGATAGAAGATCAAGAATACATATTAAATAATATAATTAAAATTATCGATGAAGAAAAACCGAATGCTGTTATTATTGCCGGAGATGTTTATGATAAAGCAGTTCCGTCAGCGGAAGCGGTGCAGTTGTTTGACGTTTTTTTATGTAATTTATCAGAAAGAAAACTACAAGTATTTGTAATAAGCGGCAACCATGATTCGCCTGAAAGAATTGCTTTTGGCAGCAGATTGATGAATAAAAGCGGCATATATATGAGTCCTGTTTATGATGGCACAATTACTCCTGTTGAGATAGAGGATGAATATGGCAAAGTTTTGATACACATGTTGCCTTTTGTAAAGCCTGCCCATGTTCGCAATGTTTTCCCTGATGCAGAAATACAAGGATACACTGAGGCTTTGCGATGTGTAATAAACAATATGAACATAGACTCAAACTGTCGCAACATACTTATCACACATCAATTTGTGACAGGTGCGGAAACAAGCGGCTCCGAGGAGCTTTCCGTAGGCGGCAGTGACAATGTAGATGTGTCTGTTTTTGACGCTTTTGATTACGTGGCATTAGGTCACATACATAGAGCGCAACGAGTGGGACGAGAAACAGTAAGGTACAGTGGCACCCCATTGAAATACTCTTTTGCGGAATGCAATCACAAAAAGTCTGTAACAGTGGTGGAAATGGGCAGTAAAGGTGAAGTTGTAATACGATTGGTAGAATTGGTTCCCAAGAGAGACGTGCGAGAAATAAAGGGATTATATTCAGAAATTACACGAAGAGATTTTTATGCAGAGACAAGTTGTGATGACTACTTACACGTGATACTGACAGACGAGGAAGACATTCCGGAAGCGTTAGGGAAATTACGTGTTATTTATCCAAATATAAGAAGTCTTGATTATGATAATAAGCGTACTCGTGGAAGTGGGATTATTGAAGATGCGTGTGAAGTGGCGAATAAATCTCCTTTGGATATCTTTGCTGAATTCTATGAAAAAAGAAATAGTCAACCTATGAGTGAAGTTCAGACAAAGTTCGTAAAAAGTTTAATAGAAAGAATTGAGGAAGAAATGAAATGAGACCATTGTATATTAAAATTTCGGCCTTTGGACCGTATGCAGGAACAGTTGAATTAAATATGGATAAATTGGGCGACAGTGGCTTGTATTTGGTAACAGGTGATACAGGTGCGGGCAAAACAACAATTTTTGATGCAATAACGTTTGCCCTATACGCTCAGGCAAGCGGTGATAATCGTGAACCGTATATGCTTCGTTCCAAATACGCCGATGACGATACCCCGACAGAAATTATTATGGACTTTCTGTGCAATGGTAAAAAGTACAGGGTAAAAAGAAATCCGGAATATGAACGTCCTGCCAAAAGGGGTGTGGGAACAGTTCGCCAAAAGGCAGAAGCTGAACTTATTTATCCTGATGGTAGAATTATTACAAAAACAAAAGAGGTAACAGAGGCTATTACGGAAATAGTAGGCGTAGACTGTAATCAGTTTACGCAAATTGCTATGATTGCCCAGGGAGATTTCTTGAGGCTTTTATTGGCAAATACGGCAGAAAGACAAGAGATTTTTCGTGAAATATTTAAAACAAAATTTTATAGGAGAATTCAAGAGGAAATCAGAAACAGTGCGGCTGCTTCTGCAAAGGAGTATGAATTAATGAAACAGAGCTTGCAACAACATATAGAGGGTATATGCGGTGACTGTGATATTAATTTGCCCGTTTGCGAAATAATTGAATTACTAATAAAGTTAATACAGGAAGACGAGTTGCTTGAAAAGAACAAAGGTGAAGAACTGGAAAAAATTGAAAAAGAAATTGAAGAAATAAATGTAATTTTATCAAAGGCAGAAGAGCATACAAAACAGCAAAACGAATTATTGTCAATACAGAAGGCAGAAAACGAAGAAAAAATTCGATTGGAGATGTTGTCAAAGCAGCTTGAAGAACAGAAAAACAGACAGCCGCAACAAGAAATTTATCGGAAAGAAATTGCCGAAACAGAAGCACGGTATTCCGTATACGAAGAACAAGACGCACTGCAAAAAGAATTAAAAGAGCTGTCTTATAAATTAGAGCAAAATCGTAATACGTATAGCTTAATGAAAAATTTCGCTGAAGAAGAAAAGCGATTGCTTGAAGCTTTGAAAGAAGAATATAAAATTAAAAGCGGTGTGGGAGAGGCGAAAGAAAAGCTTTTAAAAGAAAAAAATATAATTACGGAGCGTTGTAACAGATTGTTGGAAATTCAGCAAGCGGTAAAAGAGTATCACAAACAAAAGAAGAATTTTGATATTGCAAAGGTTAAATACGAGCGGGCAATTTCAGAAGCTGATACACTTTCTGAATATTACGGCAAAATTAATAAGGCTTTTCTTGATGAACAGGCAGGTGTGCTTGCGGAAAAACTTTGCGATGGTAAACCATGTCCCGTTTGCGGAGCTGTAGAGCATCCTTGTAAAGCAAAAAAATCTGAGGAAGCCCCTTCGGAAAAGCAGCTTAAAGATGCAAAGCAAAAGGCAGAGAAAGCTTCTTCTGAAGCAGCGGAGGCCAGCCGAGTTTCCGGAGAGCTAAAAGGTATTGTGGATACAATGGAGAAAGATATAAAGAATAAGGTCAGGGATTTTGAAGGCTTTTGTGACAATTGTGATGATATCTTATCCGTGGAAAAGTGTGCTGTAGAGCTATATGAAAAAGAAATGGGCAGAGCGGATGTACTCCAAGGGGAAATAGATGCTGTGACGTTCAGTATAAAACGCAAAGAGGAGCTTGAAAGGGAGCTTCCGAAGAGAGAAGAGGCTCTTATTAAAGCGGAAGAACAGAAAACGTCTCTGCTGACGGAATATGCGGTGATGAATACGAGATACGAGGAAGCTTATAAACAGCATGAAAAGATAAGAGCAGATTTGAAATTTCCGGATAAAGAACAAGCACAGAGGTTTGTAAAGGAAATCAGAGAAAAAATTGAACGGGAGATATCGGATTTTAAAGAGGCAGAAAGTGCTCATGGAAAATGTATTGCTGTTTTGGCAGAAATTAAGGGGCATCGTGAACAGATAGTTAATAATCTGTCTTGTGAAATGAATACTGATATAAGTAAGGTGACAGAACAGAAAATGCTCTTGCTGCAAAATAAAAAAGTAGTGCTTGATTACCAAAAAAGGATTCATACTCGTATAGAAACAAACAGAAAAATATATGAGAATGTCTTGAAAAAAATGGACGAAATTGCTGTGGTAGAGGAAAAACGTAAATGGTTAAACGCTCTTGATGATACGGCTAACGGTAAAATCAGAGGCACGGAAAGAATCATGCTTGAAACGTATGTGCAAATGACTTATTTTGACAGAATTGTTAGTAGGGCAAACGTGAGATTTATGATGATGTCAAACGGTCAATATGAGCTAAAAAGAAAAAGCTCGGCAGATAAAAATGTGGGACAAAGCGGTTTGGAATTAGACGTAATTGACCATTATAACGGAACGATAAGAAGCGTAAAAACACTATCGGGAGGAGAATCTTTCAAGGCTTCTTTGTCCTTGGCGTTGGGATTATCTGATGAGATACAAAGCTCTGCCGGCGGAATTAAAATTGATACAATGTTTGTTGATGAGGGTTTTGGCTCTCTTGACGAAGAGTCACTGCAACAGGCAATCAAGGCTTTGAATGCGTTGTCTGCAGGACATCGTCTTGTGGGTATTATTTCTCATGTATCAGAGTTAAAAGAAAAAATAGACAAGCAAATTGTAATAACAAAAGAAAAAAGCGGCGGAAGCAGAGCTGCACTAATTATCGATTGACATATTTTTTGAGTGGTGCTACACTCAGTGCATCGAAATTTTTAAAATTATAAAGGGGTATTGAGGATGTGTAAAAAAATAATTTCTGCATTTCTTGTTTTGTTAACCGGATGTTCTTGCGGAGTCTTTTCGACAGGTTGCGATGTAAAGACCGCAAAGAATGTTTTGTATCAAGTTACACCTAATGCAGACATGCTGATGAACTGTTATATCATTAAAACAAAGAGCAATAAATTGATTGTAATTGATGGTGGCGGAGCCGGTTCGCCCGCAGCCAACGGATATCTTTATGCAGAACTTCAAAAGATAAGCGGCAAAAAGGTTCCTGAAATCGAAGCGTGGTTCTTGTCACACATGCATGATGATCATATTAATGAATTTGTATTGATAGGTAATAATCCGGAGAAAAAAATTAAAATCAATAATGTGTATTTTAATTTCCCGTCTAAAGAATTTATGCAAAAAACAGAAAGCGGTAATTTTTATCGTTTTTACGGAGAATTAGAAACAGCGTATGACAGATTCTTCGGTGAAGGTGCGTTTGAGAAAACAAACGGTAAAAATCTTTTCGAAGGTGATGTTGTTGAAATCGACGGTATAAGATTTGATGTTTTACTTACTGTAACAGATGAAGAAAATGAAAAGAACATAAATGATACGTCGATGATTTTCAGAACGACAATAGACGGACAGACAATTATGTTCCTTGGTGATGCGTATATCCCAGAAGGTAAGCGACTTTTAGAAAAATACGGCGACGCACTTAAGAGCGATATGGTACAGATGGCTCACCACGGACAAAGCGGTGTTGATAAAGACGTATATGCTGCAATTGATCCTACAGTCTGCTTGTGGCCCGCTCCGAAGTGGGTTTTTAATAATACAAGCGGCACACTGAGAACTTTTGATGTACGTCAATGGATGATGGATCTTGGAGTAAAGTATCATGTTGTTGCAGGTTTGCATAAGACACAGGAAATAACTTTCCCGGTAGACTTTAATAGTCTTAGAGAAGTTGATATTACACCACCTACACCTTGAAAAAGAAATTGGTTTGACAAAGCCGGTGATATGTGATATATTTTCACAGATACCGTTTTCGCGGCAACGGGAAACTCCAACCCATTGCATTGATAACGGCGATTGAAATAAAATTTCAGTAAAGGAGATTTGTTGTTATGACAAAAGAAAGAAAACAAGAAATTATTGCTACTTACGGTATGCACGAGGGTGACACAGGTTCACCTGAGGTACAAATCGCAATTCTCACAGAGCGCATTAATCATTTGAACGAGCACCTTAAGATGCACAAGAAAGACCACCATTCAAGAAGAGGTCTTCTTATGTTGGTAGGTCAGAGAAGATCACTTCTCAACTACTTGACAAAGGTTGACATTGAGAGATATCGTGCAATCATTGAGAAATTGGGACTCAGAAAGTAATAAGGCAATTAAGGCGGGATGCCTTGCAAAGAAAGCAGGGATTCCGCCTTTTTACAATTATTTGGTGAAAAAGGGCAGCGCAGTAGAGCGTAGATTGTACGTTAAAATGTAAATATTTTAGCGCAGAATCTACAAGCTACCGCCTGTCCCGTATTTTGAAAGGAGAAAAATTATGTTTAAAACCTATTCAATGATGTTGGCCGGTAGACCGCTGACAATCGAAACAGGCAAAATGGCACTTCTTGCTAATGGTGCAGTTCTTGTGCGCTATGGCGATACAGTAGTTATTTCTACAGCTACAGCTTCAAAAGCACCCAGAGATGGTATTGACTTCTTCCCTTTGAGTGTTGATTATGAGGAAAAACTTTATGCTGTAGGTAAAATTCCCGGTGGATTTATTAAAAGAGAAGGTAAGCCTTCTGAGAAAGCCATTCTCACATCAAGAGTTATTGACAGACCTATCCGTCCTTTATTCCCTAAGGATTTAAGAAATGATGTTGTCATCGTTAATACAGTTCTTTCTGTAGAGCAAGACAACTCACCTGAAATTGCAGCAATGATAGGTACTTCTGCGGCACTTTGTATTTCTGACATTCCGTTCAACGGACCTATCGGCGGTATCGTAATGGGACTTGTTGACGGCGAAGTTGTTATCAACCCCACAGAGGCACAAAGAGCAAAAAGTGATATGTATGTTACTCTTGCCGGCACAAAGGACAAGATTACAATGATAGAAGCAGGAGCTAAAGAAGTTCCCGATGATGTAATGCTCGGCGCTATTATCAAAGGACACGGCACAATTAAAAAGATTTGTGATTTTATCAGCGAAATTGCTGCTGAGGTTGGTAAGCCTAAATTTGCATATGAGTCATGTGAAGTTCCGCACGACCTTTACGAAGACGTAGAGAAAATCGCACTTGCAGACATGCGCGAGGCAGTTCTTGCAACAGACAAAACTGTAAGAGACAACAATATCGATGCTTTGACAGCAAAAGTTAAAGAAGCTTTGGCTGACAAATATGAGGACTGCGACGCTAAAATCGGAGAAGCTATGTACAAGCTTGAAAAGAGCGTAGTTAGAAATTACCTTTTAAAAGAACACAAACGTGTTGACGGCAGAGGTTTAGAAGAAATTCGTCCTCTTAGTGCAGAGGTAGATATACTTCCCAGAACACACGGTTCAGGCCTCTTTAGAAGAGGTCAGACACAAGTTTTGACTATTGCAACTTTAGGACCTATGTCTGAAATTCAAATGCTCGATGGTATTGATACAGAGGATACAAAGAGATATATGCACCACTACAACTTCCCTTCATACAGCGTAGGTGAAGCAAGAACATCAAGAGGTCCCGGCAGACGTGAGATAGGACACGGAGCACTTGCAGAAAGAGCTTTGGAGCCTGTTATTCCTTCAGAAGAAGAATTCCCCTATGCATTAAGACTTGTTTCAGAAGTTTTAATGTCAAACGGTTCAACATCACAAGGAAGTGTTTGCGGCTCTACATTGGCTCTTATGGCAGCAGGTGTACCGATTAAACGTCCCGTTGCAGGTATTTCCGCAGGTCTTGTTACAAACCCTGAGGATGACAGTGATTTCATCACATTTATGGATATTCAAGGTATCGAGGACTTCTTTGGAGATATGGACTTTAAGGTTGCCGGTACTGAAAAGGGTATCACAGCCATCCAGGTTGACATTAAAGTTACAGGTCTTTCTTATGAAGTTATTCGCCAAGCATTTGAGCTTACAAAGAAAGGTAGAATGCAGATTATCAATGATATAATTCTCCCTTGCATTGAAAAGCCAAGAGATACAGTTTCAAAATATGCGCCTAAAATGTTCCAAATGAAGATTGATCCCGATAAGATTCGTGAGGTTATCGGTACAGGCGGTAAGGTTATTAACCGTATCATACAAGAAACAAATGTTAAGATTGACATCAATGATGATGGTACGATTTATATTGCTACTGTAGATGCTGAAAATGCAGATAAGGCAATGAAGATTATTAATGGCATTGTTGGTGAGCTTGAGGTTGGTTCTGTATTTGAAGGTAAAGTAACAAGAACACTTCAATTCGGCGCTTTCGTTGAGTTCCTGCCCGGCAAAGAAGGTCTTGTACACATTTCGAAGCTTGCTCCTCACAGAGTAGAAAAGGTTGAAGATGTTGTTAATGTGGGAGACACAGTTAAAGTTAAATTTATCGGTCTTGATAAACAGGGCAGAATCGATTTGTCAATTAAAGATGTTTGATTAGAACATTAGATATGGCATCAAGGAGCTGTAAAAAACAGCTCCTTTTTTTGTTTTGACTTTTATTATTGTATGTGAGAAAATACACTAAAATAATTAGTGATAATAAGTAACAAGCGGGAGGATAAAAATGAAAAGGTTTAGCTTTAAATTAATGTTATTGATATTGACAATTATTATGAGTGTTACAACGTTGTTTACACCGGCAGTTTTTGCGGAGGAACAAGGGGGAAATATATATACAGATTCTCTTGTTGAATTTGCACAGCCTAAAACAAAAATTGTAGGTGACATTATGCTGTCTACAGTTGCAGACAGTCCAAAAGCGTTAGAAGACATAAAGGTAGAAAAAGATTTTATGCCTGCAAATGTAATCGTTTATGTCAATAAAGAATTAAAGCTTACTGATAAAAATGGAGAAGGAGAATTCAGTGATATTAATGAGCTTTTTAATATTCTTGATTTAAAAGCAACTCCTACGTTTTACATTCAAAATGAAGAAACAGCAGAGACACTGGGAAATTATCTTAAAGACAATAATATAATAGATGCAAACGTAATCAGCTCCTCACCTGAGCTTGTTTTAAAAATAAGAGAAAAACACAAAGTTTTAAGAGGCGCAATAGACTACACACAAACAGAGATTGATACATCTAAAAAAGAAAACTTGCTTGCCATAAGAGAAGAGGCTAATAAAAACAAAGCAAGAATAGTAATGCTTTCAGAAAAAATCGCAAACAGAGAAACGGTTACTTACTTTACAGACAGACAAATGACTGTATGGGTTATGGGCTCAGCAGAAAGCACATCAGAAGTGTCAGCCGTTTCTATGGCACTTTCAGGAGCTCATGGTATTGTAAGTTCCGATCCGAAGAATGTTTACAATACACTTATGAAATACATTAACAAAAAGACATTTACAAGATCATATCAAACAATAGGACACATGGGAGTGCCGAGTCTTAAGCCTGAAAACACGTTAGAAGGCGCAATTGAAGCATATAAAAACGGTGCTGACATGATAGAAATGGATATATATATGACTAAGGATGGTGTTATTGTATTAAACCACGACAACGAATTGTTAAAATATGACGAAAATATAAAAATCGAGTCCAGTAATTATGATGACATTAAATCGCTTAATTTTAAAGGCCATGAGGGCATTCACATACCTACATTAGAACAATATTTTAAAGAATTTAAAGGTAAAGACGTTATTCTCGTAATAGAAATCAAAAGTGGCAACAGTGAAATTGTACCTGCCCTTAAAGCTTTACTTGATAAATATGACTTCTATGACCAGAGCTATGTGATTACGTTTAACGGTAGCCAGCTCATTAATATGATGAAGCATATTCCCGAAGTGCCGACAGGATATTTGACAGCTGCTACGTATTCAGAAAGTGGTGCATTGAAAGAAATCCTAACAAATGTTGGCAATTTTAATGCGAGTTATAACCCCCGTTATTTGGCTGAATACGATGCAGAATATATAAGAGATACAATGTTTAGAGGTGTTACTACAAGACCGTGGACAATTGATGACAAACCTACATTCTTTTCAGCTATTAAGGATGGCCACGCTGCAGTAACTACAAACTACTGTCAATGGACTGCAGACATGATAGAAGAAATATTTTTCAATGATATTGACGTGTCAAAATGTTATCCGGGCAGTGAAATTCAGCTTTCTGTAAGCCAAAAAACGCATAAAAGAGAAATTTCAAAGGTCAACGAACATGTTGTCTATAAAATTATAGGAGACAGTGATGTTGCAAAAATTAAAGGTTCTACACTTACATTTAATAAAGCAGGCAGCGTTACGGTAATTGCGGAATACTCGCAAATTGTAGACGGTGTAAGCACATTCATGAGTGAACCGCTTGAAATTACAGTTTACAAAGATGCAGAAGAAGCAAAAAAGAACGCACCGGCAATTCCGAAAGATACTGATTCCGGGTTACTGTTTGTTATACTTTTAGCAGTCGGTATAATTGCGGCTATAGCTGTTATTATTACTGTAATTATTATCAAAAAGAAAAAGACGGAGGCAAAATAAACAATGATTAAGCCTTATAATTTTAGAATCGATTACGGCAGACTTACAGGAGACGCACGATATCGCACGATTTCAGTGAAGGAGCCTGTTATCAGCTGGTCAGTATTAACAGACGGAAAATGCGGCTCTTTCCAAAGTGAGTACCATATTATTGTAACTGACAGTAAAGGCAAACTGTGGGATTCCGAATGGGTAAAAACAAAGGAGCAAAGCGCTAAATATAAAGGAAAACCGCTGCCCGTTGGCGAGAAAATTTGTTTTACCGTAGAAGTAAAAGACGATATGGGTAATACAAGTTGCCCCGTTGGAGATTATTTTTATTACGGACAAGTAGACGAGTGGAATGCGGGATGGATTGCGTCTTCAAAAGATGAAGTTAGAAAGGCGGTACGCTTTTCTAAGACTTTTTGCTTGAAAGAAAAACCGGAAGATGCATATTTGATGGTTTGCGGCTTGGGATATCATAAAGTTGAGATTAATGGCAAGTGCGCCGACGAATCGCTTATGGACCCTGCGTATTCGGATTATTCCAAGACTTGTTACTATGTGATGATGCCGGAGCTTGCAGAAAAATTACAAGCAGGCGAGAATAAAATAGACTGCACATTGGGAGAGGGCTGGCGACGTTTGGACAGCGACTTTATAACAATGGCATCAGGATATCGTAAAATACCGTTTGCGGGCATTCCGCAGCTTACTGCACAGCTTTTTGTGAAGAATAACGGCGTTTGGAGATGTGCTTTGCAAACAGATGAAGAATGGACTTGCTCTTTTGCAGCGCTTACTTCACACAATCTTTATGACGGTGATGTTTATGACGCAAGGCTTAGGTCTTTTGATATGATGCCTGTTGTGAAGGCCGAAGCGCCCGGCGGCAAAATGACAGTACAGTCATTGGAACCAATCAGAAAAAAGGAAGTACGCAAACCTTTGTCAATTACGACTATTGGGCAAGGCGTATATGTTGTGGATTTCGGCGTAAATGTTGCCGGCTTTGCTGCTTTGAGAATGTATGAGGGTATGACAGCCGGTCAAGAAATAGAAATTAAATATTCTGAGCTTTTAAAAGAAGACGGAGACTTGTTTACAGAGCCCTTAAGAGAGGCCAAGTGTACTGATTTATATATTTGTTCAGGCGAAGAAAACAAAAATACTGTGTGGGAGCCTGATTTTACGTACCATGGATTCCGTTATGTGAAAGTAAGCGGTTATAATGACATACTGACCGAGGAAGATATAACCTCTGTGGCTTTTTATACCGATATTGATAAAAAGAATACTTTTTTTAGCTGCGGAAATCCATTAGTCAACAAGATTCATCAAAATGTTATCGCCTGCGAAAAATCAAATTTGCACAGCATTCTTACAGATTGCCCTCAGCGAAATGAACGCATGGCTTGGATGAATGATGCGACTGTGCGTTTTGAGGAAACACCGTACAATTTTGATATAGGCCGCCTCTTTCCGAAGGTGGTGCGTGATATTATCGCAACACAGCGTGGCGACGGAATGATAGCAGATACCGCGCCTTATATTGTAGGCTGTCGTCCTGCAGATCCGGTGTGTTCGTCGTTTTTGGTTGCAGGCTTAGGGGCTTTAATGCATACAGGCAACACGGAGATAATAGAAGAAGCTTATGAGGCCTTTAAAGCATGGGAGAATGTGCTTTTAGAGCGCAGTGATAACTATATAGTAAATTACAGCTATTATGGAGATTGGGCTTCTCCTCAAGGAAGCTGCGTAAGTGATGAGGACGCTAAATCTGCCGTGACGCCGGGAATTTTGATGTCGACGGGATACTCTTATTATAATTGCAAACTTTTAGCTGAGTTTGCAAAGCTTTTAGGCAAAGAGGTTGATGAGAAATATTATCTGCAAACTGCAGATAATATAAAAAAGGCATTTTTGGATAAATGGTTTGATGAAAACACCGGAAAAGTGGCAACAGGCTCTCAGGCATGCCAGGCATTTCCGTTGTGGCTTGGTATTATCCCTAAAGAATACAAGAAAAAAGCGGCGACAGTGCTTTGTGAGGATTTATTAAAGAACAAGTATAAGGTTACTACAGGCAATTTATGCTCCAGATATATTTATGATGCACTTACAGAAAGCGGTCACATAGACGAGGCGTGGGAAATTATTACAGGAGAGGAATATCCCTCCTTAGGATTTATGATTCAAAATGTGGCAACAACGATTTGGGAAAGATATGAGCTTAAGAAAAATCCCGGCATGAATTCCCATAATCATCCTATGTACGGTGCAGTGGATTATTGGTTTTATGCATATTTATGTGGTTTAAAGCCAACATCTCCCGGATGGAAGACATTTACCGTAAAACCATATTTCCCCAAAAAGCTATTATCTGCTCATGCAAGGGTAGAAACTCCTATGGGAAGTATTGTTGTAAAATGGCTTAAACAATACGGTAAGACACAGCTTTATGTAACTGTTCCTTTCGGAACAGCTGCTACAGTTGAATTTGGAGATAATACATATCAACTCACATGCGGATTTTATAATTTTAGTATATAAGCGTTATATCTGATTCCATTCCGCTGTCTGCATTGACGTAAACACATACGGGATGTCCTGATACGGTGCCGCTGAATTCATACGCATGATATTCTCCGCCGTGATTATCGGGAACAACCACTTCTTTAGTATCTGATACTTTAAAATGGGCGCTGAGCATAGACTTGGCGTCCTCTTTTGATATTGAAGGACTGCTGACACGGTCTTTTGACTCCCAATGAGAGAGAATGTAGGCGCGTCCTTCGTAAGCAACCGGCATTCCGTTATCTAAAGCAATTTTTACATTTACAGCATCGGGGTAAAAGAGTATTCCGTCTTTCTCGTAAACATAAGTCACTGTAATTGTGTTGCCGTCAAGCGTGTGTGTCGTTTCTTTCATGTTGTTTAAACCTATGGATTTTAGGAAACCTTTGCCGGCCTCAATTCCTTGCTCGGTACTTAGATTTGCCTCTCCGATACGGCGAGAAACAAGCATGGAATAAAGCTTACAGCCTTTTTTCGTAACGTCTATTTCTGCCTGAATACCCTCGCCGCAACTCATTTTATAGCAATAGGTATTAATATTCTGTATGGTATTTTCGCCGCAATCTTCTATTCCCACTTCTTCGGCAGGGCAAGTGCAAATTAAATTATAGTATTTTATGGCTTTGCTGCGACATTGCTCTTTGCTTTGCTCGCGTCCTGAAAGATATTTAGGCTCCGCATGTGTGTCAGGTACGGAATACTTGCCGGCATAACTTAGTTGAGGGTAATCTGTAAAAGGTTCACTTATTCGTTTGATAATATTGTTGTCAATTTTATCCCATGTGTAGGAACTTTGAGAAAGGTCCTCTTCCAGAGAATTGATAATACCGTTTAAATCTTGGGCATAACCGTATAGTGCGGATAATGTTTCGTATTCTTTTTCTGTAAGATTTCCGCCATCGACTGCTCTGTGACTCCAACAGCTTGCAATATCACCTAATTGCACAAGATAATTTGAAATTTTTTCAGTGGTGTGTTGCTCTATTGGCAATGAAGCCAAACAGGATTCTGCTTGTGCGGAACATCTGGCGGCATTTTCCAGCATGCCTGAAACCATGCCGGGTGTTCCGGCGGCCATTGCTTTTAATAAATATTCTTCTGCCTGATTCACATAATCGGTCATATCCGTCATTGTTCTGCGATATTGATTTTGCAATACAAGCTGATTGTTGTTTGCTTTAATATTAAAATAAATACCGTATACTGCAAGACCAACCAGCATAAAACAGACTAAAATCGAACCGACAATTTTCCCTGCATTTACGTTTTTCTTTCTATTCATATTATATGATTTATTCATAGGGATTTCTCCTTTTGCTTAATATATAAATTTTAAAATTACATGGATATTTTGCTCCGATAAACTAAAGAATATGTAAAAATTTCTTCTTTTAATTAATGCTAAAATATGTTAATATATTTTAAATGGAAACTTTTATACGGAGGCTGAAATAATGAAAAAACGAATGTTGCTACTATGTTTATTAATAGCAATCCTTTTTGTAATATGGGAAAGTAGCTTTGCCTTTGCTCAGGGTACGCCGGTTTTTTCGTTGTCAAATGTCTCGGGAGAAAGCGGTGAAATTGTTACGGTAAATATCAGCGTAACAGATAATCCGGGATTCAGCGCTCTTAAGCTTAAATTAAAGTATGATAAGGCTGTATTACGCCTTGTTTCTGCTGAAAAATCCGGCATTGCTCAGGGAATGAGTTTTACCGGCTCGAACAGCAAGGATGAGAATCCTTATGTTATGGTTTGGGGAAGTGCGTCGAATGTTTCCGATGAGGGAGTTATTGCTGTTATCAGCTTTGAAATTCTTTCTTCTGCTGTTGATTCATATACAATGGTTGAGTTAGAATGTGACTTTTGTTCAAATGAAGAGGGACAAAACATAGGTGCCAAGCTCATTTCCGGTAAAATTACAAGAAATGAGTCAGTAGTAGCGGCGACTCCTACCGCAAGTATTCCGTCCGATGAGAACGATGAAAACTTGTCAGAATGTGAAGTTACATATTGGTGGCTGCTTATATTTATCCCAATCTTTATTATGGCAATCGTTGTGATTACTATAGTGCATAAGAGGAGGAAAATGTCATCATGAAAAAATTCCCTGTAACGCTTTTGTTTTTGTGCGTGGTGCTGTTTTGTATGGCGACTATGCCGCAAGGTCTTTCCGGTATGGCGGCTACATACAAACAGGATTACATTTCCGGTGATGTGGATAGTGACGGTGTTGTAAATGGCAAGGATGCAGTCTTGCTTTTGCAATATTTGGCAGAATGGGATGTGACACCATATAAGCCGGCTGCTGATGTGAATTGCGACAATTTGATTGATGGCAGCGACTTGACAATGCTTCTTCAGGATTTGGCAGAGTGGGACATTACTTATCCCACAAGGACAGAATTTCCTACAGTTGACTCCGGTGAATATAATAATCAGATTACGGAATACTCTCTTTCTTACGGAGGAACTGATGCTTTAGGTAGAAAGCTCAGTACACAATCTGATGTGGGCGGCGTGCAAAAAGATAAGTATGTTGGCATTTTTTACTTTTTATGGTTAGGTGCTCACGGTACAGGGTTATACGACAATACGGAGATAGTAAACACATATTCCGACGCCTTGACAAATACTGCAAGATGGGGCAGTGTGGGAACTGCACACTTTTGGGGTAAACCATTATTCGGATATTATTCTTCAAATGATACGTGGGTGTTGAGAAAGCATGTGCAAATGCTTACCGATGCTGATATTGATTTTATTGTTTTTGACACAACGAATGCGACAGGTTCTGCTACCAGCGGCAGTATCACAAGCAACGGCGGTAATAACAACACATATATTGCGAATGCACTTGCCATTACGCGAATTCTTGACGAATACTACAAAAAGGGCTGGGACGTTCCGAAGGTGGCATTTTATACTAACAGCAACTCCGCCAATGCCATGTCTGTAATATATAAAGAATTTTACAAGGCACACCCGGAATATTCTCACTTGTGGTTTAATTGGTGGACAGATACAACAGAGAATAATAAGAAGCCGTTAATTATAGGAACGTCTTCTTCTGCGTCTTCTGAGGTTTCCTCTTTCTTTAGAATTAAAGAAAGTCAATGGCCCAATACGTCTACCAAAAAGAACGACGGTTTCCCTTGGATGGAGTTTACATATCGCCTCTTAAAGACGTCAGCTGTTTATACATCAAGTATTGACGGCAAATCTATGATGAATGTTTCTATTGCGCAGCATTGTGCCACTACGGAAATGAGTGCTGGTGCTTGGTACGGCAGCAATGACAGGGTAAGAAGTTACAATACTTCACACACTTGGTCTTACAGAAATAAAAATTATACTACAGGCATTCCTGCTGTAAATTATGGTTTTAACTTTATTGAGCAATGGGATTATGCTCTGGCGCGTGATCCTGACATAATATTTATTACGGGTTGGAATGAATGGACTGCACAAAGGCAGTCTTCTACTTCTAACAGTAAAATATGCTTTGTGGATTGTGCCAACATTGAGGCCAGCCGTGACGCGGAGCCTATGTCGGGTGGTTACGGTGATAACTATTATATGCTTATGATGGATTATATTCGTAAATTCAAAGGAACTGCCGGTAATGTTACTGCTGACAGTAATGTGTCCATTAATATAAATGGAGGCTTTGGTCAATGGGATTATATACATGCATATTACAGGGATTATGAGAATGACACAGTAAATCGTGACCATACTCACTATCAAACATACGTTAATAAGACGGGCAGAAATGATATTGTTGAGGCTAAAGTTTGTAATGATTCTGATAATATTTATTTCTTCGTAAAAACCGCATCTGCAATTACTGCTGCTGAGGGTTCAAACTGGATGAATCTGTTCATTTCAACAGGTGCTTCCAAGGGTTGGAATGGTTATAATTATCAGCTTAATTGTAAAGCCCCTGCAGGTAACTTGGCATATTTAGGCAAGCTTGCAGACAGCGACACATATTCCGTAGCTTCAACTGCCACAGTTTCTTATAAAGTTTCAGGGGATACGATGATGGTGAAAATCCCTAAGTCTGCTCTTGGCATTTCGGGCAACAGTTTTGAAATTGCTTTTAAATGGAGTGATAATTGCGAAACGGGCAATATTGATTCATTCTATACAGATGGAGATGCGGCGCCTATAGGTCGTATGAATTATGTATATAAGGTTGCTTGATAAAGGGATTGGAGAGATAGTAAGGGCCCCCATAGTTTAAAGGGAGGGATAATATAGTGAAAGATAATATTATCTTTTATAAAAATTGGCAAGACGATGATTTAATACAATTAAAAGTTGTGTGCTCATCCTGCGTAGCAACTGTTATATCAGATATATATGTTTCGGATTTATTAATTGATGAATTGGTTCATCAAATTAAGCAATTTCTTGATGGAAATATCGAATATGGATTATGGGCAAACGAAGAAAAAGGAGATAATTCAACAGCGTGCTTATCGTTGAAATTTATTAAAAAAGATAAACTGGGGCATATCGTTATAGAAGCGTTTGCAGAAGTGGACGACGGAGGGAAATACTCTGAACACAATTGTTGTTTTTTTGTTAGTACTGAATATGGTATGTTGATGAATTTTTGTGAAAGATTAGTTTGTTTAAAGAACAAACCGGCTGGATACAAAATTCAATTAAACTATTCTTAAAAAATATAAACTAGCAAGCATGTGGCAGATATTTAATATGTTTTTGATTTTGGAATTGTGAAAATAGTCAATGCAAAAGAAGACTATGCTAAAAATTTTTTGGATATTGGAGCAGGATCAATATATGGCTTTGACTACTGCTGGTGGCGGCCTAACGGTGTAATTGCGTATGGTTTCACGATAGGTACATCATATGGAGTATATGGTGGATATGATTATTATTGGTGTTTAGATTAGGTTTGGGAGGAAGGGTACAGTGTATGAATTAATAAAAAGTAGTTTACAGGTCTATGCTTTTGTGGCAGTATTTTCAGGACTTTGGATTTTGTTAGTTCTCTATGGTATGTTCAAAAAAAACAAAAAAATCGAAAACAAAAAGATAAAAACAGTTTTACGATTCGGCATAAGTGGTGTACTTGTTTGTTTGTGGGCATGGCATTTTGTTTATATAAATCTATACCCGATTTCTTTGGCCTATTATGAATATAGTCGTAATAGTGTCGAGGAAAAAATCGGTGTTATCAATAGTATAGAGCAAGATGGCAAGGATCGTATAAATCTAATTATAGACAATACAGAATATACAATGGTTTATAGCAGTTTAAATAATTATATTATCAGTAGATATATTGATGAAGGGGATACTGTGAAAATTGAATTTGGAGTAAAATCAAAGTATATTTTTGATATTTGCGAATTTAATATAAGCCCCTGATAAACTTTACCAGCAAGCATCGCTAAACGTACCGCGTATACTTACCGTGATATTTCCGACACTCAAACAACCTCGCAAATTGCAAAGATTACACTGCCTGACGGTACGGAATACCGCTATGAATATGATGTAATGGGCAATATTACTTACAGAGGCGGAATGGAGTTTACATGGCAAGCAGGGCGCAAGCTTGCAGGGATGGTAAAAGACGGTGTTTCGGCAACGTATCAATACAAAAAAATTTTGACGACATCATATAATATTTGTATTGACAAAGATAAAATAACGCGATATACTTATGAAGCTTAAACGCGATGATGCGGAGTAGTAAGTAAAAATTTCTAATACAGAGAGGTGTCGGTTGGTGTGAGACACTGAGGAAAGTTTGCTGAACTCACCGTGGAGCGGCTGTCATGAAAGAAGTCAAGTAGTGCCAGACGGGAACTCCCGTAACAGAGTTGAGATGTGATGGCATCTAAAGTGCATCCTGTTTAGGATGAAGAAGAGTGGTACCGCGGGAACAAAGATATTTAACGTTTTCGTCTCTTTATTTTAACAAAGAGACGGGAGCGTTTTTTTTGTTTAAAGAATTAGATTTATATGTATTTTGAAAGGAGTTTCAAAAATGAAAAAAATAAACGTTAATGATATTACTCTAAAAAAACTTTCAGAGGCACGGGAGGTATCACTGCTTTTTCGCGAAAAGTCTGCTATTGCAAACTGTGCCGATGCAATCGGTGTAGATGCAATTGAACTTCCTCCTGTAAAATCGGTTCGTGAAGATACCATTATTTATAAAACAATAGCGCAGAATGTGCAGAAAGCAGTCCTTGCCATTCCCGTAGGATTTATATGTGAAAGTATTACAACTGCATGGGAATGCATTAAAGGAGCGAAGAACCCCCGTCTTCAGGTTGAGTTGCCTGTATCAACAATAAAGATGGAATACACATATCATGTTAAGCAATCAAAGATGCTGGAAAAGATTACAGAGCTTATAGAGGCAGCAAAAGCAGTTTGCGGAGATGTTGAATTTTCAGCCCTTGATGCAACAAGAGCAGATGAGGATTTTCTTATTTCCGTGGTGAAAGAGGCAGAAGCCAAGGGTGCAACCATGGTAACGATTTGTGATGATGCAGGCGTTTCTACTCCTGATGATATTGCTGCGTTGGTTAAAAAAGTAAAAGAAGCTGTAAGCATTCCGGTTTATGTTCAAGTATCAGACCGAATCAATATGGCCGTTGCATCTGCCTTTTCCGCCATTAAGAGTGGAGCAGACGGAGTTAAATGTGCTATGGTGGGAAAAGATGCCCTTTTGACGGGAAAATTTTCTGATGCAATAAATACTTGCGGTGCACAGATTGGTGCGGAAATTAAGCTGAACAACACAAAGATACATTCAAGTATTGACGATATGTCTGCAAGTATTAGCCATGAGGCTTATGAGGTGGATAATGAAATAAGTGAAAAGAAAAATATTCTCCTTGATTCTGATTCTACTGTTGCTCAAGTTGCTCAGGCTGCGGCTGTACTTGGTTATGAGCTTTCGGATTCTGACGTGGGCAATGTACACAGAGCGCTTAAGCAGGTTTGTGAAAAGAAGAGTGCTGTTGGTGCAAAGGAATTTGAGGCATTGGTTGCAAGTTCTGCAATGCAGGCTCCGTCAACTTACCATTTCGAAAAATACACTACTACCAGCAGTAATGTGTTAAGCTCCATGTCACAGATTACATTAAAATATAATGACGAGATTATTTGCGGTGTAAGCAATGGCGATGGCCCGATTGATTCTGCTTTTCGTGCGATTGAACAGTGCATCGGCCACCATTATGAACTTGATGATTACCAGGTACAATCTGTTACAGAGGGTAAAGAGGCTTTAGGTTCTGCACTTGTTAGACTCCGCAATAATGGTAAACTTTATTCCGGCAACGGAACGTCTACAGATATTATTGCTGCAAGTATAAGGGCGTATATTAACGCATTGAACAAGATCGTATTTGAGGAGGCATAACATGAAAATTGTTTTTTCAACAAAAAATGTGAGCCGACCGTCTTTCCTTGATCTTTGTCGTTATGCCTATGACTACGGTTTTGAGGGATTTGAAATATACGATGCAATAAAGGAAAGAAACGGGCATCATGACAGCATTTTAAGGCGTGACCGTGTTGCGGACGCCAAGAGAAAACTTGTTAACAGAAATCTTTCTGTTTCGGCTCTTCGTATGCCTATGCCTGTTGAGAGTGATGAAACAACAGCCGGACTTATTGAAAAATATGTGGATTTAGCTGCAAATTCCGGCATTGAGAATGTTATTGTGCGTGTGGAAAAAAATGTTCCCTTTGAAGAATTGGATCGGAAACTGTCTGCAGCCATCAATCGTGCTCAAGCGTCTGATGTTAATATTTTATTCGAAACAGTAGGTTACCTTGCCAATACTGAAAATGTAATCGGTATTATTAATCATTTTGCTTCATCCTCTGTGGGTGTCTCATGGAATGTGAGGGGAACGTATTTTTCTGCAGATGAATCTGCTGAAACAACTATTAAAAATTTAGGTGCATACATCAAGTATGTTCGACTTGGAGATATGAAGGATGGAAAGACCGTTTTGATAGGCGAGGGTGATTTAGAGGTGGAAAAGCTTCTGAATGCTCTTTCTTCATTAAATTTTGAGGGCTTTATTTGTGCCGCATGGAATGAAGAAATAAGCGATGCGGATATTGTTTTAACGCATTTTACAAACTATATATCTTCCCTTAATCGTCAGCGAAAAACTTTTGACTATGCATATTATAACCGTGATAAAACAGGTACTTTTGTCTGGAAAAAATACGATGTTATTGATGCGACTTTTTCAGAAGTACTTGATACTATGGCTGAAAATTATCCTGACCAGTATGCCTTTAAATATCCTACTCTGGATTATACAAGGACGTACGAGCAATTCCGCAGAGATGTTGACGAATGTGCGGCTGCCTTGATTTCCGTTGGGGTAAAAGCAGGAGATCACGTGGCGATTTGGGCGACTAATGTGCCTCAATGGTTTATTACTTTCTGGGCAACCACAAAAATCGGTGCTGTTTTGGTTACTGTTAATACTGCGTACAAAATTCACGAAATTGAATATTTGCTTAAGCAGTCAGATACACATACGCTGGTAATGGTGGAGAATTGTAAGGATATTAATTATAAAGAAATTATTGAGGAGCTTTGCCCTGAGCTTAAAGAACTTGAACCGGGTAAACCTTTGTATTCTAAAAATTTACCGTTCCTTCGTAACGTGGTTACAGTCGGATTTGATATGGAGGGTTGCCTTACTTGGGAACAACTGCTTTCTCGTTCTTCTCTCGTGCCTCGTGAAGAAGTTCGCAGACGTGCTTCTTTGGTAAAACCTGATGATGTATGTAACATGCAATACACTTCGGGTACAACCGGCTTCCCAAAAGGTGTAATGCTTACTCATCGTAACATTGTAAATAACGGTAAAACAATCGGCGACAGAATGGATTTGTCTACTGCTGACCGCATGATGATTCAGGTGCCTATGTTCCATTGTTTTGGTATGGTGCTTTCAATGACTTCAATGATGACTCATGGCGGCACACTCTGCCCGATTCCGTATTTCTCGCCTAAGTCTTCGCTTGCTTGCGTAAATGATGAGCGTATAACATGTTTTAACGGCGTTCCTACAATGTTCATTGCAATGTTTAACCACCCTGATTTTGCCAAGACAGATTTTTCTTATATGAGAACAGGAATTATGGCCGGTGCGAACTGTCCTGCTGATTTGATGCGTCGTGCATCTGTTGAAATGAACATGCGTGAGATTATCTCTGTTTACGGACAGACGGAGGCTTCTCCGGGCTGTACAATGGGTGAGGTAAATGAAGACCTTGACCATCGTGTGGAAACTGTGGGCAGTGCGTTCCCCGGCGTTGAGTGTAAGATTATCGACCCGGAAACGGGCAACGAGCTTCCGGACGGTGAAAGTGGCGAGTTTGTTGCGCGCGGATTTAACATTATGAAGGGTTATTACAAGATGCCTGAGGCAACTGCACAGGCAATTGATAGTGATGGATGGCTTCATTCAGGTGATATTTGTATGAGAACATCAGATGGATATTATAAGGTTACAGGACGTCTTAAGGATATGATTATACGTGGCGGTGAGAATCTTTATCCTCGTGAAATTGAGGAGTTTTATCTGACTAATCCTAAAGTTCGTGATGTTCAGGTTGTTGGTGTTCCTGACGAAAAGTATGGTGAAGAATGTTGTGCCTGGATTATTCTTCATAAAGGTGAAACTGCTGACGAGAATGAAATGAAAGAATTCGGAAATGCGTCTATTGCAAGACATAAGGTGCCGAGATACTTCTTGTTTGTTGATGAATTCCCAATGAATGCTGCAGGTAAAATTCTCAAATATAAGATGCGTGAGGAATCTGTTGAAAGGTTAGGATTAAAAAAATAATATTTATTTTGAAACAATTTAAATATTTAAACGGGAACTTCCCATGAGAAGTTCCCGTTTTTTGCTTTGATATAAACGGATTATTTAATTCCTTGCAATATTTTTGCCAGCTCTGAATCGCTGCCCAATATCACTGTTTTTTGCTCGCCTGTAAGGGATGCTTTGAGTGTTTCCAGTGAACGCATAAATATGTAAAATTCTTCCTTTTCTGCTGTATTAAAGGTATCGGCAAGAAGTTTCATATATTCTGATTCGCCTTGTGCAACAATTTCCTCTGCTTGAGCATTAGCGTCGGAAATTATAATGTTAACTTGTTTATCAACCTCATTTTTCATAATGGTTGCCTCTGATTCACCCTCTGCGCGGTATTTTTCAGCTATTTGATTTCTGTCGGAAATCATTCTCTGATATACGGCAGTTTCGTTCTCCTCAGGCAAATCAAAGCGCTTAATTTTAACATCTGTTATTTCGATGCCGTAATCAGTGGTGGCAGATTTAACTTGGTCGCACACAGTAACATTAAGGTCATTACGTCCGTCATCTACAGATGGTGTGATAATAGAATCTTGTGACATTGTACTTATTATATTTTTTAAAGCATTATATGTTGCCGCATCCAGACGAACTTGAGCCTCTGAAATTGAGCCTAAAGACTTATAGAATGTCATTGGGTCGGAAATCTTCCATAACACATAGCTGTCTACACTCATCGCCTTAGAATCGCTTGTAAGTACATCAGAGGGGGCTAAATCATAAAGCTGTATGTTTTTTGGGAAATACTGTACAGAGTCAATAAAAGGTATTTTAAAATGCAATCCTGCTTTTTCTTCTACTTGTTCTACTTTGGAAAAACGAACTACGTATGCATATTCGTTTTCTTCTACTGTATAACAAGCGGAAACGAGTGCAACTACAACAAAAAGGGCAATAACTAAACTTATTATTATTGATTTTTTCATATACATACCTCCTTGCTTTTAGTCTAAAGGCATAAATTTCGTTATGCCATCTTCATCGGTATTGATGTAAAGTTCTATGTTTGGCAGAATCTTCTCAATAGCCTCATAGTACATTCTCTGCTTTGTAATTGACGGGTTCATTTGGTACATTGTGTAAATTGCATTAAACATAGCAATTTGTTCTTTGGCCTCATTAATTCTGCTTTGCTTTAAATATTCTGCATTTTGCAAAAGTTTATCGGCTTCTGCTTGAGCTGTGGGAATTTTAGCATTTTCGTAAGCTTTGGCTTCATTTAAGGCTGTTTCTTTTCCTTGCTTTGCAGTTTCTACAGATTTAAATGCTGCAATTACTTCCTCAGTAGGAGCTTCTGCATCTTGTATTTTTACATCAATCAAAGAAAGGCCTACATCATACTTTTCAAGCTCTGTTGTAATCATTTCTTTGGCAACAGTTTGAATTTCTGCCTTTTTTACTGTAAGAACATCATCAACGGCATAAGAGCTTACAACTGTTCTGACTTGACTTTGTATCAAATTTTTTATTATATCCTCAGGATTTTGAGAAGCATATATGTATTTCTCGGGATTTGTAATTTTATATTCGATATAAAAGTCAATATTTACTATATTAAAATCACCTGTAATCATTTTGCTCTCGTTAGCTACGCTGACAGTTTCTCCTGTTTCGTTGGTAGTATAGCCGATATTAATTTTTTGGAAAATATTTACATCAACGCATTTTGCCTTTTGTATACCAAAGGGTAGTTTTAAATGCATTCCCGGCTCAGTTTCAATACGCGTAACTTTGCCGAAAGTGGTAACAACAGCATTTTGTTTATCATTTACCGTGTACCAGCTTGTTGCACATAAAATAACTACGAAAATTAAGGCAATTACACCGATAACAACAAATTTTATTGTTTTTAGTTGTTTGGGTGTAAGTTTGTTGAAAGAAATGTCAATAACGGGATTCCCGTTCTTATCGTATTTCATATTTATTCCTCCTTCAAAAATGTGCAATTTTTGCACTTCAAATAGTTTAGCAGAAAAATACATAAAGCACAAATGAATTAAATAATACATAAATGCATATAATCAATTTACGGAGGGTTTTAGTATGAGAAATAAAAAAACAAAAATTCTTGTAGGAATTCTTTTCTTTTTTTTATCATTTGTAACACTTTTTTTCCTATCGGACAACCTTTTTTTGTCTGCGAGCAGTAAAGAATCAAGTATAGAAGTTTGTGAAGAAGGTTATGCTGTTCCGGCGGCAGTGCGCAATTTTGAGATGAATCTCCAATATTCCGACAGTGCTGAAATGCTTAAGCACTATGAAGTAAAAGGAAAAGGTAGTAATAGTAATATTTTCGGGTACGTCCAAATCTGGGAGTCTGAACAACCCTTGTCACACTATTTAAAAATCAGTAAAGAATATATGAGTGCAAATGTATTTGGCTTTTATGAGGGTGATTTAACAATAAATGGTGTTACGTGGCGAAAATGGGATTATATCGTGAATGGGGTAGCAGTCTCTCAAGGTTTCTATGAAAAGGATGGCAAAATTTACCTCTGCAGTCTTTGTGTGCCATATAAGGAAAAGACTTATTCTTTTGACAAAATTTTCATAGAACTACTTGAGTCTGTTTTTATTTAATAAATAATCGCACAAACCGGATTCTCCTACGGAACATTGCAGGCATTTCGGGTTGCGCGCCGGACAGATTGCTCTGCCGTGAAGAACGAGACGATGACAAAAATTGCTGCTTTCCTCCGGATTTTCGTCCTTTGGAGGAAGAATTGTGCGTAAATCTCTTTCGATTTTTACAGGATCTGTATTTAGTGTAAGACCTATTCTGCCACAAAGTCTGATACAGTGAGTATCTACTACATATGACGGTTTATGAAAAGCATCTCCCAATACAAGATTTGCGGTTTTTCTGCCTACACCGGCGAGACTTAACAGTTCTTCCATGGTATCAGGCAAGTTGCCGCCGAATTTTTCACAAATATCTATTGAACAATTTTTTATGTTTTTTGCTTTATTATGATAGAAACCGGTTGAACGTATAAGTTCTTCTATTTCAGAAACATCAGCAGAAGCGAAACTTTCCGCATCCGGAAAACGTGCAAAAAGTGCCGGAGTAATAAGATTTACTCTGGCATCTGTACATTGTGCTGAGAGCTGTGTGCTTATAAGTAATTGAAAGGGTGTTTCATAATTAAGTGAACACGCAGCATTAGGATAAAGTTTTTCAAGTTCTTTAATAAGCAGCGGCATTTTTTCTGCCGCTGCCCTTAAAAATTTATTTCGTAGTGCCATCTAATAAAACCTCAACAGTATGTGTTTCTCCTGAACTTGATCTATATAACTCGATTGTAACTTTGTCACCTGGTTGACATTTTAACATGAAACGACGAAGTTCAAGGAAAGAAGAAATTTTTATATCGTTCATTTTTGTAATAATATCTTCTGCTTTGATGCCTGCTTTGTCGGCACCGCTGTTTTTAGTAACTTCTTCAACATACGCACCGGCAGGCCAACCTTGCTCTGAAGCAATTGTTGGGGTATATGTTGTGTTTATTGTAACTCCCATAAGCGGCTTGTTGTAGTAACCGTATGTTTTAATTGATTCTACGATTGTTTTTACTGTATTGGAATTTATTGCAAAGCCCATACTTTCATATTCTGTGGATGCAATTTTAATTACACATATACCAATAAGTTTGCCTTCGCTGTTTAAAAGTGCTCCGCCGCTATTGCCGGGGTTTATGGCTGCAGTAGTCTGAATCAAATCGTAAATAACAGAATTGTTTGTTGTTACCGTTCTGTTAAGTCCACTGAGGATTCCCTCGCTTATTGAATTCATATATTCTATACCGGCCGGGCTTCCGATGGAAATAGCTGTTTCGCCTGTGACGAGTGTATCGGAATCGGCAAACTCGATTGGTTGCAGATTTGTAGCATTAACACGAAGTACTGCGATATCGTTATCTGCGTCATAGCCTATAAGCTCTGTAGCGTAAGCCCATTCCGTCAAATCTGTTGTGAAGTATATCTTTACGGAATACGAGGAGCTTATTTTACCTGTTGATGAATTAATTGCTGCTTCAACAACATGGTGATTTGTAACGATTATACCGTCTTCGGAATAAATAATACCTGAGCCCATTGAAACAGTCTGCTCATACTGGTTCCATTTATTTCCAATAATTTGTGATACTTCAATACCGACAACAGAATTTGCTGCTTTTGCATATACTGCCTGTGGTATGCCGGATTCGCCCGTTACATTTATAGTAACGTCATCGCCCTTTGAAACCGTATTATCTCCTATTGTTACATCATTGCCGGAAGGGTTGCTTGTTTCCCCTGAATTAATAATTTTGCTTCCCGTATAGAATGAAGCTAAGAAACTTTTGTCTTTACTTGGGAAGAATGCTAAAAGAGCAAATATAAATGAAAAGACAACGAGGGATGATATTAATGAAATCAAAACGGTTTTAATCGTGCCTACACCTTTATGGCTGTTATAATTGAAACCATTTTGTGCATATGCTTCTTGGCAAGCTTCTCTTTGCTGTTTTTCTGCTTGCTTCTTGTCCTTCTGAAATTGCTTGTATTCCTGCTTCATCTGTTTGATGCTTTCTTTGTAATCCTCTTCACTCATTTGTCTGTAAGGATTTGCAGGTTCAACTGTCTCAGGTTCAACTGTCTCTTGTATAGGCTCTTCTGAAACAGTTTGCTCCTCTTGTTGTTGTTCCTCCGGTATAATTTCGTTGTTTTCTTCATCGAACATTATTTATCAGTCCTTTCTGTAAATAGGTAATGTGAAAATGAAACGGGATCCTTTGCCTAAAGTACTCTCGACTCTAATACTTTGATTATGGGCGGCAAGTATGCTTTTGACTATTGCCAAACCTAATCCTGTTCCTTTTTTATCCAATCCCCTCGATTTATCTACTTTATAGAATTTCTCAAAAATAAATGGCAATTCTTCGGGGCTTATGCCGCTTCCGGTGTCTTCTACGGTTATTTGTACCTTATCGTCATCTGCAAAAGCTGAGCGTATTGTTATTATACCACCGGATTGTGTAAATTTGGTGGCATTTTGAATAAGATTAATTAAAACTCTCTCAATTGACAGCTTGTCGATAAGAACTTCGCAGTTTTTTGTGTGTAAATCAAATTCTAAGTTTATTTTTTTCTCATCAATAATAGGTTCTAATTTACATGCTGTATTAATAAGCAAATCGTCTGTTTTATACGGCAGCATGTCAAGCTCTACTTTACCTGATTGCAAACGAGCCATATTAAGTAGGTCGTTTACAAGTATGTTCATTCTGTTTATTTCTTCTTTGATGATTTGTAGGTAGTGTTCTTGTCGCTCCGGCGGAATAACACCGTCGAGTATTCCGTCGATGAAGCCGCGTATGGATGTCATGGGAGTGCGCAATTCGTGAGATACACTGGCTATAAAGTCATTTCGCATTACATCAAAATTCTCCAATGCTTCTGCCATACTATTATAGCTGTTTATCAATTGCCCCAATTCGTCTTTTGAATTGCTCTCTATTTTTGCTTTGAAGTTACCCATTGAAACTTGTTCTGTCATATTCTGGAGCTGGCGAATTGGATTGGTTATTTCTTTTGTTATGATTATTAATGCGATAATTTCAAGAAAAACCGCTACAAAAGTAGAAATAACGTAGTAGTTAATAATACTTGAGCGCGCCTTGGTGATTTCCGGCATGGGAATAGAGAGTGTAATTGTTCCTTTATTTATTGCCTCTGTCATTCCGGGATAAACGTATGCAATGGATTGTGTTATTGAAAGATAACTGTCTGTGTAGCTGCTGTATAAGCCATGGAAATCTCCTGAGTCAATTACGTAATCATAAGCTGAACCGGTGTAATATTGGGCACTTTCTTTGAAGAAGTAGTCGCCGTTATTATACAGTAGCTTGTCTGTGACATCGGCACTCATGAATTCACGACCGGAAGATTCTGCCAAGCCTGTCATGTTTGGTAAAAGTGGGTATGAGAGAAATATAGAACCGTCACTTTCCGTGACAAAGCCTGTTATATTTAAAAGATCATGATACAGCTCTAATCTGTTGAGGAGTTCAAGATACTCGCTGCGATAATCTCTGTAACCTTCATCAGATACCCAATCTCCCGATTCGTCAAGGTTATTTATGTAGCTGGTATACATTCGTGAATAAAGAATATTAATGTCTTCTACAGCTTTTTTGATGTCTTCAGACTTTGTGTCTGTCATGTATTTTGTAGTATAAAGGTACATAATACAGCCTGAAATTAACGAGGAAAAAATAACCGCAATTATTATAAACACACAGAAGGTTCTTAATATAGAGGGTTTTTTTATAAAATAAACAAATCGTTTTATGCGTGATTTGCTCTTGTTTCCTCCGGAAATAAACGGCATAGTATGATTGCTCCTTTATTATCTTACTTCAAATTTGTAACCAATACCCCATACTGTTTTAATTTGCCAAATTTGTTTGGGATCTTCGATTTTTTCTCTTAAACGTTTAATATGAACATCTACGGTTCTTGAATCGCCGAAGAAATCATAGCCCCAAATAAATTCGAGAAGCTGATCTCTTGTATACACTTTATTGGGGTTTGATGAAAGGAAAAACAAAAGCTCTAATTCTTTTGGAGGCATTTGTACTTCCTGTCCGTTAAGCTTTACTGTATATGTTGTTTTATTGACTACAAGATTAGGGAAGACAACTTCTTCATGACTTTGTATTTCAGCTACTTTAGTACGTCTTAATATAGCTTTGACTCTTGCAATGAGTTCTTTTGTCTCAAAGGGCTTAACCATATAGTCGTCTGCGCCAAGTTCTAAACCGAGAACTTTATCAAAGGTTTCTCCTTTTGCTGAAAGCATAATAATAGGTACTTGACTTATCTTTCTGATTTCGCGGCATACCTGCCAACCATCTGCACCGGGCAACATAATATCCAATATGACCACATCGGGAGATGCGCTTTTAAATGAATCTATTGCTTTGTTGCCATCATTTGCAATATTTACAGCAAAACCTTCCTTTTCAAAGTAAAGCCTTATAAGTTCGCAAATATGTTCATCATCATCTACGACCAAGATTTTTGTTTTTACAAATTGTGACATAAATACTCCTCCTTCTTCACAGTAGGCAAAATATAGGCCCACGAAACACTTTAGAACATTATAACATAAATCTTTTAAATTACAAAATAAAAACATTGACGAACGCTCGTGCGTGTGATATAATATCAAAACAATAAAGAGAGATCGTAGTTTGTTTAAAGTATTTTCGCGAAACCATATTAAATTTTTAAGGGGAGATATGCGGAGTGAAGGTACATTATTCCGACAGAGAAAAAAGAAAGGTAGAGGTATGGGAGAGCGCATGTCTGCTGTTTAGATTACAGCAGATAGATTTAAGTCGTTTTGAGCGAGGCAATATAATTGTGAAGAAGTCTTTTCAGAAGCGTGTTTTGCAGGACGGCAGAGTCAAGGTGTATGAATATCATTATGAAAATATTGACGTTTTTGGCAAGGGGCAGATACATTTACCGGTGAGAGGGAAGAAACGTCATAATCCTAATGATCCCAGGTGGCGAATGAGGGACGGGATAAGATATAGAAATGACATTGAATTTAGAATAAAAAATGCGACAATTAAACTTGAA
>JAFWZH010000219.1 GCA_017522515.1 Clostridia bacterium | reverse complement strand
ATTGCACCAAACTTGTATATAGCACTCATTTTGTCGCTGTTATGATGTGGAAAAAGCCTCTGCATAATCGCAAAGGCTTTTTTGTTATGTTAAGATAAGTTATGCGAGGGGTTCGGGGACACTTCCCCGAATATTGTTGATTGTCTCTTATCGCAGATGTTGGAATTGTCGGAAGTGTTGGAAGCCTCGCTTTCAATGCTTTCGATAATTTCAATATCAAGATACAGACTATCAACAATCTTCAAGGCTCTGCTCTGACTGTCGTTCAGACTATCCGAGAAAGTTTATAACCTTTATCCCTACAATTACAAGTAGAATTATAAGTATAATTTTCGTTATTCCAGTAAAAAACAAGAAATTATTTATTGTATCCATTAAATCTGTTCGTGCTTCTCGTTCTTCTTTTTCTGCAATAATCAAATCAAGTTCTGCTTGGTATCTTTCTTCATCATAATTTTCGTAATCCATTTTCAAAACCTCAATCTTTTATTTTTTCAGTTATTTCTATATATTTCCTTAACATATATTTTACTTGTTTACTAAAATCACGTTCTGTTCCCTGTCTTAATTCTTCTATTTTATCGATTAAGTCTTTTTCCATTCTGATTGTCTTTTGTTGGGATTCTTTGTATTGCAAATTGTCCATTTTTATCACTCCTTTTTTGTTTAATTATACCGAAATTCTGCATTTTTGTCAAATTGTGTTGACTTTCATTGTCTTACGTGTTATACTTTATTTGTAAGACAAAATATTACTTTTTCTTACATACCATTCGCTGAGTGTTGTGAAAGTCATATATCAGCCGAGCCAAGAGAGCCCGTTAGAACTCTGCACAAATATCTCTGGAACTGCTCCGGAACAGTTCCAGAGACACCACCAAGAACGGCTGACCCATTGCCGATAGGGGAGAGGAGTAAAAGAAATGGTAAGATTAATAGGTTTTGAATCACAAAGCGGAACATTTACCTCAGAATCCACAGGTGAGGTTATTAATTGGAGCAATAGACTGCTCCGCTGCGTAACTGATGAAAGTCTTGGTCAGAGAGAACGAGGCTTGAAAATCTTTGAGCAGAAGCTCAAAACAGATTTTGTTGTTGAATCTCTCGGAATCAACCCTAATGCATCTGAGGATATGATTGACAATTCACTTGCTAATTTACTTAATACTTGTATTGTATTTAAGACAGGTATAGTCAAAGGCAAGTTAGAAGTAAACGGTTTCCAGGTTATTCAGGAGCCGAAAAAATGATAACGGTATACAAAAACTTACATCCGCCTTAGCGGAGTAAGTCCGCACACATTACTCTCTCGGAAAGGAGGTATTACTTATGGAGACTGTAACATGGTCTGTATCTAATCTTTTATCGGATGTTCCCACTGTATTTTCCAGTGCAGGCGATTTAATTATGGCTAATCCTGTAGCTTCTCTTTTTGTAGGTCTTAGTCTGGCTGCCGCTGGCATTGGTCTTTTCCGTAAAGTTATTCACGTTCGCTGAGAAAAAATAGGCAGGAGGCAAGCTTGCCAATTTTGCTGAGTGCCTTTTCCTCCTGTCTTAATATCTAAGGCAGGAGGTTTTTTATT
>JAFWZH010000218.1 GCA_017522515.1 Clostridia bacterium | reverse complement strand
GTAAACACACAGCATTTCTTCAAATATTGCTGAAAGTATGCTATAATACGAAATATGCTTTATAATGCATAGGTTTGCTGTATAGATATTGTCAACTGTTACCCACAGCATACTATCTCCGTTGTTGTAAAATGGTCTGATGATTTTTCTGATTGTATTATTATCAAACTCATTTTTTATCGGAGCATTCATATAACTAATAATCTGCTCTGTCGGTATCAGATAATTCTTGAATTTTTCCGGAAAACTTCGAAAATTCACAATATATGCATATACATCATAGAAATCATAATTTGTCAGCAGCATTTATCATTTCCTTTTCCTAAAAGCTTTATCATATTTTAATTCATTCCTCTTTATAAGCAAAAATTCACAATGCCATATACCATATGACATACAGTAAAACATACAATCGGAAAAACTGCTAAAATATTTCTTCTATCAAGTGCAAAGAAGAAAAACGCAAAGCACGGCGGCAATGTCAATGCCATAATTACAAGTGGGGATATATTGCCGCAATAGTACAATATCCACCCTGCAAAATAGATAATTATTGATATAATCGCCGCTATAATAAGCGGTGAAAGCTTTAATTTTTTCCTCTCTTGGTTTATCAGCACACACAATATAGCAGCGAATAACACTTGACAAACTGAACCTATCACATCAATAATCTGAGTTTTTGATTCATTTCTTAATATATCATTTGGAGCAGGTACTGCCGACCAAATAAAAGTTGGAATCATCACAATTAAGAATATGACCAACCCCCATATATCAAAACCAAATTTGTATTTTTTCAGCATTTTTACCTCTCTGTTGAAACCTCATTAATATCATAAATATATTTAAACTGCATAAGACTTTGTGAATCCTTTTGCTGTCCTTCAAGTTCATCTTTCAGAGTATTATTTTTATCAATAATGAAATAAATACACCTACAGCCATATTCAGCGGCTTTTGGCATAAAATAATCAGCTACCCACTTTGTATCTTCGGGTATATTCTCAAATCCGTCACGTGTATCAGCGACATAATCGCATTTGTATTGTTTTATAATGTCAAGAACAAATTCTAAAGGTTTTCTGTAATCCTCCATACAGCAGAATTTCTTCCATTTTACAAATACGATGTTGTACGTTTCATTATAATTAACATCGCAGTATTCAGATAAATACATTTTTTGCCTCCATAGGTTTTATTTTTTTAATTGTACTATAAATCCACAGAAATGTTAAGCATATATTAAGTAAACTGCTAATCATTCCTCATTCTCTTATACTTTAGAACAACATTACCCTCAACACTCTCAGCACTTACAAGTTCAAAATCAGAAAGGGTACTGTCCATAAACAGCGGCTTATCGTGCTTATCTGCAACAACGGGAGCAACAACAAGGCTCAATTCGTCAATAGCATCCGCACGCTGAAATGCACCATTGATAATACTTCCGCCCTCAAGGAGAAGTCTTTCACAGCCGATAATATTTTTCAGCTTAAACAATGCAAGTTCAACGTCAATTTCTGTTTCACCTGCAAAAATATAAGGGATTTCCATTTCTTCAAGATAGCCGAGATAACGCTCGTCAACCTGCTCTGTCAGTACTTCGATAATCTGTGCGTTGTCATATCCTATATCACCGTCGGGGTCAACGATTGTGTTGGATTTCCAGCCAAG
>JAFWZH010000028.1 GCA_017522515.1 Clostridia bacterium | reverse complement strand
TTACAACAACGGAGATAGTATGCTGTGGGTAACAGTTGACAATATCTATACAGCAAACCTATGCATTATAAAGCATATTTCGTATTATAGCATACTTTCAGCAATATTTGAAGAAATGCTGTGTGTTTACGAAAATGAACAGCAATTCGTACAGCTTTGTGATGCAGTACATAATATCCCTTTAATTTTAGCGGATGAAAAAAAGCCCGAAAAGGTAATAAAAATAATGATAAAGGAATACAGAGAAAATTATAACCGTGATTTTCTTGTAGATGAATTAAAGAAATTAAAAGTATCTAACCGTGTAAACAGATGAAATGGAGAAATATTATGAAAATAAGACCATTTATATTAAATCGTGATTTTGATAAAATTAAAAACTGGATTACCGATGAGAGAACACACGCTATGTGGTGTGCCAATCGTCTTGAATATCCCTTGAATAAGGAAAATTTTACAGCTATAATGACAGGGATATGGAAAGAATATGGAGATATTCCCCATGTTGCAGTTGATGATAGCGACGAAATAATAGGCTTTTTCTGTTATTCCTTAAATCCCGATGTTAATGAGGGAATGTTGAAATTCATAATGGTAGACCCTGCACAACGTGGGAAAGGAATCGGAAAAGCTATGATTCGGCTTGCCCTTGAATATGCGTTTGATATTACAAAAGCAGATGCTGTTCATCTCAATGTATTTACAGAAAATGCAAGAGCAAAGAAATGTTATGAAAGTGTTGGTTTTGCAGAGAGATACACAGACGCTGACGTATTTGCCTATAAAGATGAATTGTGGGGCAGATGTAATATGATTATAAAAAAGGAATGAATTAAAATATGATAAAGCTTTTAGGAAAAGGAAATGATTTATATACAGAAAGCGGCAGAATAACCAAATCAGGATATATTGTATTGGTTGTTTCAACTATATTCGGACTTGCTTGTTTTTTGACAGGCAGGGAGATTTATGGCAGAATATTGAAAAATAAGGCTGATTAAGCAGTTTGAAAAGGGAGTTGAAATTGTGATAAAACGAGATAACTACTCAGTGCAGTTATAAAGACAGCAAATGCACTGAGTAACAGCTGTCAGACTGCACTTTATGAATTTACTAATAAAGGAGTAGTTTAAAATGAATACAAGCGAATTATTAAACAAATGGAAACAGGAAGAAGAAAAGGCAAAAATCATAGGTTGGGATTTCAGTTATATTGAGGGCAAATTTAACTCCGACGAAGATTCGCTGCCGTGGGACTATGAAGCTGTTATAAAGCGATATATGCGTGATAATCATCGTATACTTGACATAGACACGGGTGGAGGAGAGTTTTTGCTTTCTCTGGGACATTCCTATCAGCTGACAAGTGCGACAGAGGGCTACCCTCCTAATGTTGAGCTGTGTAGGAAACAGCTTGGCAGTCTTGGCATTGATTTTCACGAAATGAGTGATTATTCAAAAATGCCATTTGCGGATTCAGGATTTGATGTGGTTATTAACCGTCACGGCAGCTATGACGCAAACGAGATATACCGCATACTAAAGCCGAACGGTCTGTTTATAACTCAACAAGTCGGCGAAGATAATGACCATGAACTTGTGGAAATGCTTTTGCCTGATTGTGAAAAATCTTTTTCAGGGCATAATCTGAAATCGCAGATTGAACTCTTTGAAAAAGCAGGATTTACAATATTGGAGCAGGGGGAGGCGTATCGTCCTATAACTTTTTATGACACAGCGGCACTTGTATGGTTTGCTAAAATTATTGAGTGGGAATTTGTAGATTTCTCTGTTGACCGTTGTTTTGCCAAACTGCTTGAAGTAGAAAAAGAGATTGTAAAAAATGGCTTTGTCTGCGGAAATATTCATAGGTTTTATTTTGTTGCAAAGAAATAATAGTATGCTGAAAGGAGCAAAAAAATGATATACACAAAACTAACTCAAAAAGCAATGCAGATAGCGTATGCGGCACATCATGGAC
>JAFWZH010000217.1 GCA_017522515.1 Clostridia bacterium | reverse complement strand
ATTGATGCCGGAGGAATGTAGTTCCAGTGCAAGGGGATTATTCCAGACAAGCGTGCAATTCAAAGAATATTCTGCGCGGATGCCGGATTCTTTGGGGTTGTTTTATACTTGAGTTAGATATAGTTTTATCAGGCAAGTGAAAAATCAGCTTGCTTAGTTACTGGGCACTGTTGCTTGTGAAGCGATGGTGTGGTTGTCTGTGGGGTGGTGCGGATGGATTATCCTGAAAGAGGTTGATGTGTAGCAGTTGAAGCAACCTTAGAATGACAAAACAACGTTTTGTTATCGACGGGTTTTGCAGCAACAGGTCAAACGCAGCATAGCCGCAGGTTATGCCGTTTGGATTGCGAAAAGCAAAACGAGTCAATGACAGTGAAAATATAGAATGACAAAACCTTGTTTTGTTATCGACAAGTTTTGTAGCCGTTAGTCGCGTGAAGCATAGACAAAGTTTATGCTACGCGGGTGGCTAAAAGCAAAACGAGTCAATGTCTTCCGAAAAATGACAAATGGGTTTCTTTCTGTACTAAGATTGACAAGTGACTCCCGAATCAGAGACATCTACAGAGCATTTGTCCGATGGTATTAGAATTTTTCTAATTGCTTCGGACAAATGCTATCTATTCTGAAACACTAATCTATTCCGACCATTTTTCCGAGGCTTACAAATTAATTTTGTAACCGTTGGACAAATGATGAGTTACCAACTTTATCCCCACTTGTCTATGCCTTATGTATAAATAAACCCATCTTACTTACAATCTATAAGGCAAAATGCACATTATTCCACAATGAGGAGGTGTTTTTCTTCCTCTTTTTCTCTTTATATTGCATAATCTTTTATAACTTTGTGGTAAAATCGTAAATAATAACAAAATGGATAAACCCATGAACCGCATAAAAGAGGTGCTCGAAGAGCGCGGCATCAAACAAACTTGGCTTGCAGAGAGGCTTGGCAAGAGTTTCTGCATAGTAAACTCTTATGTTTGCAACCGCCGCCAACCGAGCCTCGAAGCCCTCTTTGAGATAGCTAAGATATTGAATGTGGATCCAAAAGAGTTGATTGATAGCAATGAGTAACAAAAAGAAATTTACTTTTATTGATTTATTTGCTGGAATAGGAGGCTTCCATACGGCGCTGCACAGTGTGGGTGGGAAGTGTGTATTTGCAAGTGAATGGGATAAGAGTGCTCGCATGTCATACGAAGCCAACTATATTATAATTGAGCCAAATCTATTTAAAAAGAATAAGAAAGGTGAATATCTATACTTTAATGAAGACATCAATGATGTAATTCCTAGCAAAGTTCCTAATTTTGATATATGTTGCGGAGGATTCCCTTGTCAACCTTTTTCTGTTGCAGGATTAAAAAGAGGTTTTGAGGACACTCGCGGTACGCTATTTTTCAACATCGCTAATTTAATAAAAGAAAAAATTAAGGCTGGACATCCGCCAAGAGTCCTTTTTTTAGAAAATGTGCGAGGATTAAAGAATCACGACAAAGGCAAAACCCTTAATGTTATTCTTGCGACATTGCAGGAGTTAGGCTATAATTATTCATATGAAGTTTTAAATGCGAAACACTTTGGAGTTCCTCAAAACAGAGAGCGTCTTTTTATCATCGCATGGTATAAGGAACTCGTAGATGTGGAATCTTTTAAGTTTCCATATGGAATTTCTGAAAAAGGGGGAATTATTTATGATAAAAAAGAACTTAAAAAAGGGACGTTATCTACATGTGTAAAATCTATTTACGAGCCGCAAGCTTCAACAAGACCATATACAATCAGTGATAAGATGTGGGAAGGTCATCAGGTGCGCAAAGAGAGAAATAGACAGAATGGGAAAGGCTTCGGATATTCATTATTCAACGAGGATAGTGCATATACAAGCACCATTTCAGCTCGTTACTGGAAAGATGGTAGTGAAATATTGATTGAACAAAATGACAATGGGTTAAACCCAAGAACATTAACTCCAACAGAAGCTGGACGATTGCAAGGTTATAGAATTATTGGAGACGGATGGGAGTATCCTGAATACGAGGACTGCCCTTTATATAACTCATCTAACCTTGAATTTAAAATTGTAGTTTCAAAAAAAGAGGCATATCGTCAATTTGGTAATAGTGTGGCTGTGCCTGTAATTAAAAATATTGCGGAAGAAATAGTTAAACAATTAATCAAATAGCACCTATGAAAGAGTTGTATTCTTTTTTAGACTCCATTTCGAATAATAGCGACTTTAAGGCTGAATTAAGCAAAAAGGGCGGCTATGTTACTTTCAGTAATTCTGGACGACGAGGTGGAGCAAAGTATTTTCAAATAGGATTAGAGAATATACTTCAAACATTACGTGACATATTAGATCACCTAGATGTATTTCAGAATTTAACGGAATACGAGGAAAAAGCTTGGAGAGACAATGGTTCAGAGTTTTTTACGGATCCTGTTGCAAATGCGAACTCAACAGTACAGACGAAACCGTTATTTTCAACTTTGAGCAAAATTATTATATGGGGTAATCAGCCTCATTTAAAAGACATTGATCCAGATCAAATAATTGCTCTGGATAGGAATTGTATACAACAGACTATTGATAAATTAGAAATAGTTTCTGACAGTTTTACACCACGGAATATAGTCCGAGGAGAGTCTCAAAATGGTTTTACACAGCAGATATATTACGGTTGTCCTGGTAGTGGTAAGTCATACAAAGTGAAGGTCATTACCAATACGATTAACCCTGATTATGTATTTCGCACGACATTCCATCCTGATACGGATTACGCATCATTTGTCGGTTGTTATAAACCTATTACAAAATGTGGTAAAGTCCTAAAGAGAATCGATTATTCGATTGATGATCTTGCTGCTATATTAAAGAAAAACTATGAAGATGCAGATATTAAAACTGTCGCTCTACATAGTTTCGCTCTTGAGTATGCTGACTATTTCAACGGTGTTATTGCTCAATATAATAAAAAGGATCTAGTACTAAAAGCTGGTTTATCAGAAGATTATGAGGTTGAAATCAATAAGATTGTTAACCTCTTCGGCTGGATGAAAACTAGAGGATATATCAATACAAATGATACCATAGCTTATGAATTTATTCCACAAACTTTCACAAACGCTTATATAAAGGCATGGGAAGATACAAGTAAACCGGTCTATCTCATTATAGAGGAGATTAACCGAGGTAACTGTGCCCAGATCTTTGGAGATTTATTCCAGCTGCTTGATAGAGATAAGGCAACGGGAAAATCGGAGTATCCGATAAAGGCTGATAAAGATTTGGTTGCGCATATTGAGAAGGTATTGGGCACTAGTCACGAAGGAATAAAGAATGGTGAGTTGTGCTTACCTCCGAACCTCATCATCTATGCTACAATGAACACCTCAGACCAGTCGTTGTTCCCAATGGATAGTGCATTCAAGCGTCGTTGGGATTGGGAGTATGTGCCTATCAACTACAGCAAAGATATTGATTCTGGCAAGTTTATTATCGAGGTTGATGAGGATACCAAGTATAGTTGGGTTGAATTTTTGGAGAGCGTAAACGACAAGATATATGACGCCACAAACTCTGAAGACAAGCAGATGGGCAACTTCTTTATTAAGAAGAGCGTCAAAGCTAATGAGTTTGTGAACAAAGTTATGTTCTATCTATGGAACGAGGTCTGCAAGGAGGAGTATGGAACTCAGCGCAACTTCTTCCGCAAAGGCAAAGAGGGCAAAACCGAGTTTAAGTTTACGGAATTGTTTGGCGACAACCAAGCGACAATCTTAAAAGAGTTTATGACAAGTTTGGGTGTTGAGCCTATTGGAAAGAAACCCGAAGAACCTGCAGCTGAATAATGATACTTTTATTTGAAGAATACCACTATCCCAAACAGCTCCTGAAAGAGGTGTTAGGCGGCTATGGCCACTTGGCTACTGAACTTAAAAATGGCAAAGCAAAAGTTCAGTATGTGGGGTATTTTTTCTCCAAAGAGAGAGGAGATTCGGTATTCATTCTTCCGAAAGTGTTTATTGAGGAGCAAGAGAAGGCAAAGCTTGCTTTTGGTAAATATGTTCCCGAGGATATTGTTAGCATTAGTGCAAACGAAGAAGGTGTTGTAAAGCGGTTAATCGAAGACGGCGATCACAATGTAGTATTTGAGTTATCGGTATGGATTTATCGTGCCATTACTCAATTTATTAGCAGAAATATTGATACCGATATAGTTGAGGATGCCATAATCCAGAACCCAACAGATGCGAATGGCGATAGATCGCAAACAATGCTTGATATCATCTTGCAGTTGTTAGATTTTCACAAGAAACATCGCCATCTATTTACCTATGTGTCAATAATCAATGCCAGTGGAAATAATAAGATCCATTGGTCAAAGACTATAAGCAAGACGCAGCCAATCATCAAAGAGAAGACGCCTTACTATGTTGAGTTTAGGAACAAAAATAAGGCGGTAAATCTTGATGAAGATTTGATAGTGCTGTTCTATTCGACTCTGGAGTATTTGTACGACACCTACAATTTTAGGATTAAGAGTGATGTGCAATACGAGTTGCTGTCATCGCAAAAGATTCGCGACTTGATAGAGACAAAACGGGGCACTCGTATATTGAAGAAGATTCGTCGTAAATATTTTACAGACGAATTTGTAAAGCTATGGCGACTACTATACACCTTCT
>JAFWZH010000216.1 GCA_017522515.1 Clostridia bacterium | reverse complement strand
ATGCAACGGAAGAAAGCCAAAATGTTTATGGAGTGTCGATTTACAGTTATACCGCTTATAATTCTGACGGATATTGCGTAGAGATCACCTTTGTCAACGGCACGAGCGGAATTACTATAAGCAAATCATAACCACCCTTTGGATGTATCTGTCAAGGAAAAGTAGACACTAAAAACACCATAGTTTTAAAAGCCCAGTTCGGTCTTGTACTGAACTGGGCTTTTAAAACTATGGTGGTTTTCCATGTGTCTACCTTTATCTTACAACTTCATTGGAAGGGTGGTTATGATTTACATAAAGGGAGGAATTTTTTCAATGAAAAGATCAAAATGGCTAGACAGATAACTGCTTTTTAAGAAGCCTAATGTATAGGCATGTGTTTAATCAAAAAGTTAATGTGTTGACTTTTTAAACCAAAATGTGTATCATCAAACTACTTCATTTTGATAAAACTATAATAAAGGGAGAAAATCATAATGAAAAGAAGATTTGTTTTAGCAGCTGTTTCTGCATTGCTTGTTGTTGCTATGGTGTCTTCTACGATGCTTAACATATGTATAGCAAACAGTACAAGTATCAGCGATACCGGAATCGACAATAAAATCTTGTATTATCTCGATTTCGACGGCGACCTTGATAACGGGGGAAGCATTAATGCAACGATAAGTAAGAACGGCACTGTTTCTTACGCTGACGGATATGTAGGTAAGGGTGCGGTTCTTGATAACGGGTACGTTTCAATTGACGATTTTGCTCCCGGAAAGGATAGCTTTACCGTTGCTTTCTGGGTAAAGACAACGGGCGAAATGAACACCACCGCGGGAAATGCAGACCCATGTATAATTTCAAGCAGCAGTTGGCATTCCGGTATAAATCCCGGACTTACTTTGGCTTACAGAAATGATTATAACGGTATCAGATTCAATATAGCTGACGGAAATGCGCACGATTATATCGACGCTCCTTTCGCCTCAGGAGAGGGAGAGGGCTGGACTCACATTGTTGCGATGATTGACCGCGATAACGATCAGATTCACATGGTATATAATTTCACACAGAAGTTCTCTCAAAAAATTCAGGATGCGCTTCAAAGCTCTTCTCTTACATCAAGTTATCCTTTAAACATCGGTCATGATGGTAGCGGAACATATACAAATAAGCTGACGAACCTTATGGTTGACGAGTTTATGATATATGACGGTATACTTTCGAATGACGAGGTTGCGGAGCTTGCAGGTGCTTATGGTATGGGCAACAGGATTGTAGCTGCAAACGTTTTGCTTGGAGAAAGCATTGCTATAAACTACTATGCAAAGCTTCTGTCAGATAAGTGCGATGCAAAGGTTAAATTTACATTTGACAATAAGACCTATATTGCAGAGGCGCAGGATTCAGGTATTGTTGATCATTACAAGTTCGCCTTCAAGAATATCGCTCCTCAGTGTATGGGCGATAACATCAAGGCAGAGCTTATAGTTAACGGCAAGGTAGTTGACACTTTGAACAAATACAGCATTCTTCAGAATGTTAACAATATTAAGACCGAGAATAATGCCGCTCTCGTAGAGGCGCTCCTTCACTATGGCGCGGCAGCTCAGAAGTATACAAACTATAAGACCGATGCGCTCGTTAACGCAGGTCTTGCAACTCCCAATTACGACACCATCGTTAACGAAGATCGTGTTGTTGGCGAGGCGACCGTTACAGGTGCCGGCTTTTCGTCTGCAGGGGTTTACCACGATAATGTCAATAAGATATATGCTAAGGTAAGGATTACCAACGCAGACGTTTCGAAGCTAACTGTTAAGGTCAACGGTGAGGCGGCAGAACTTACCAACGTAGACGGCATTTACCTCGTTTACAGCAAAGATATCTTTGTTACCGATTTTGATAAGGTATACACATTTGAGCTTTCCGACGGCACAAATACACAGACACTTAAGTACAGCGTAAACGCATACTGCGCGGTAAAACAGGATGCGGAGGATGAAAAAACTGCAGAGCTTGCCAAGGCTATGTATGCATACGGTGTAGCTGCAGAAAATTATAAATCGGGAGATAAAGTTACTATGGAAGTGACAACAGATATTATAACCTCGTTGACGGATATCGACACTATACTTGAACGCCCCTATGATGGTAACGTGCCTACTGCGTTCAGCGAAGGAATATTTACACTTCATTCCTACGGTTGGGGATTTGATAACGGAACTATTTTTGAAACCGGAAATGCCGACGGTGTCGGAATGGAGATAGACGTTAACATTAACGGTGTAGATATTAAAAATGATTCGGCGACATGGAAACCGAGCCACGTGACATTCTTATACACATCTCCCGCAACTGATCAGAATGTGAAATATAATCTCGTCGCCGGAATAGAGGCGGTGGCATCTTATGTATGTCAGTATGATCCGGATGGACCGACTCAACTTACCGACGGTATTGTAAGCTATACGGAAGAACCCAGAAACAGATGGGCGAACTACATAAGCTCGATTAGAAAGGAGACCGAAACACTTGACTTTGATCTCGGATGCTTAAGCACCGTGAGCTCGGTAAGGGTATATCCTTTTGATGACGGCGGAGCTACTTTGGTTCCGGCTAAGGTGAACGTGGAATATTATTCCGATGGTGCATGGCACCCCGTGTCCAACGAAAAGTGCGGGACCATCCAAAAGAACACAAGCTTTGATATAACCTTTGACAGCGTTAAAACACAAAAGATCCGACTTGCCGTTACTCCTCAGTCCGGAAAGGCAACGGGAATAACCGAGGTCGAGATATTTGGCTTGAATCAGTATTATAAGCCTTTTCCTTCGGGAGTTAAGGTAGAGGAAAAGAAATTTGTAACCAAGGACGATATCGCTGCCAGCATTATAACCGTTACCAATAACAGCGAAGAGAGTATTGATATCACCATAAATGCCACTCCAAGTTTCGGCTTTAATGAGGCGAATTTTGGTCACCGCTATGTGACATTCGGCGGCAGCAGAGTTAAATCGGGTACCGGTGTGAGCAGCATGACACTTGCGGCGGGCGAGAGTGCCGTTTTCAAAAATGCACTCGCCTTTGCGGATAAATCCAACGCAGGTGCAGAGCTTCTTAATGATTTTGTCTTTGACAGCGATGTATTCAACAGACATGTGGAAGAATTCATCGAGTGGTTCGCAACCAACGTTCCTTATTTTGATTGCGATGACGAGGAGATTCTTCAAACATATTATTTCCGTTGGCTCACCTACCGCAACCACATTAGAAAGATAACCTCGGATTGGAACGGATATATCATTTCCGAATTCTTGCCCAACGTTCAGTGGAGCGGAAAATACAACTCTATCTCTTGCCCTGCATCGCATCATCTGTATGAGGGTAGATGGATACGTAACGGAGAATATCTTGATTCGTATCAGGAATTCTGGTTTACAAACGGTGCAAATCCGAGACTTTACAGCTTCCCTATAGCTGATTCATATTACAACAGATATCTTGTCAGTGGAGATAAGGATGAGCTTGTTAAATATCTCGAAATGCTTGATGCTAACTATGAAAGTTGGGAGGACGACAAATTCGTTGAATCGCTCGGACTCTTCCAACAGCTTGGAGACCGCGACGGAATGGAGCTTGGTGTTGGCGGAGACGGTGTACGTCCCACAATAAACAGCTATATGTACGGTGATGCGGTTGCAATCGCAGACATTGCCCGTATGGTCGGCAATACCGAGCTTGCCAATAAATATGACAAGAAGGCGGCGGACCTCAAGGCTAAAATAAGAAAGGTGCTTTGGAACTCTACGGACGAATTCTTCGAAACGACAACAACGAGTGGCGTTTCCGTGGGAGTACGCGAGCTCATCGGATATGTGCCGTGGTACTATAACATTCCGGAGGACAGCGAGACATACTCAAAGGCATTCGAACAGCTTCTTGATAACGAAGGTTTCCTCGCACCGTTCGGTCCTACGACCGTTGAGCAGAGAGATCCGGGATACCAGCTATTGATCGGTAAGGGATGCCGTTGGGACGGCCCTTCTTGGCCATTCGCAACCTCCCAGACTCTCGTAGCGGCGGCTAATCTCTTGAATAATTACAAACAGAACAATACCTTCGATAAGGGAAATTGGTACGATATGCTCAGAACATACGCACTTAGCCAATATAAGGACGGATACTCTTGGATAGGAGAGGATCTGCGCCCCGATAATGGTGAGTGGATAGTTGATTATAAGAGAAGTATTCATTATAATCACTCCACCTTTGCCGATCTCGTTATTACGGGACTTGTCGGAATAAGACCTGAGGATAATGATGATACACTTACGATCAATCCGCTTTTCGAGGCTGATGATATGGAATACTTTACTCTTGAAAATGTAAGCTACAGAGGACATAATATAACTGTAACTTACGATAAGAGCGGCGAGCATTACGGCATAGGAAAGGGAATGCGTGTATACATTGACGGGCGTCTTATGGCTGAATCTGCGAGCCTTGGCGCGTTGGCAGTAAGCCTCAACGTCGGATAAATAAAAATATAAAACCCAGAGAAAAATATGTTTTTTATAAGTTTGAGGCTTTACACAGAATTTTATTATGCAGTGTGAAGTCTCTTATTTATTGCGTTTTAGAATAATGTTTGATATACTTTATCAAAAGCTTATGTTTATAATAATAGGCAGAATATAAAGAAAAGAGATATTGCAATGATAGAAGCAAGAGCAAAGCTAAAAGAAGCAAAAAGAATTGTTATTAAGATAGGTACATCGTCACTTGTATATGAAAATGGTAAAACAAATCTCAAGAGAATTCAGACATTGGCAAGAGTAATTTCTGATTTGATGAATACGGGTAAAGAAATTGTGTTGGTTTCATCAGGCGCCATTGGCTTGGGTGTGACAAAATTAAATTTACCCGAAAAACCAAGTACTGTAGCCGCTCGTCAGGCTGTTGCAGCCGTAGGACAAGTAAATTTGATGAGAACTTATGGCAGAGCATTTGAAGATTACGGATATACTGCAGGTCAAGTCCTTCTCACAAAGAATATATTAGAAGGTGAGGAGTCGAAGCACAACTCGTTGAATACATTTAATGCCTTGCTTGATATGAATATTGTTCCTATAGTAAATGAAAATGATACAGTTGCTGTAGATGAGATTAAGTTTGGAGATAATGACAATTTGTCAAGTATAGTTGCAAGGCTTATTGGTGCGGAACTTCTTATTATTCTAACAGATATTGATGGATATTATTCCCAAAATCCGAATGAACATCCCGATGCTGTCTTGTATCACAACATTTCCGACTTGTCAGAGAAAATAGAAGAAGCGGCCGGCGGATCAGGCAGCAAGCTTGGAACAGGCGGAATGCTCACGAAAGTTCATGCTTCAAGAATAGCTGCGGAACACGGAACAAATTCCGTAATAGCAAACGGCAATAATCCGGAGATAATATACGATATTTTAAATGGTGTAGATATTGGTACATTATTTATTGCATCTAATGACAGTTTAAGGGAGGGCGAATAAAGTGACAGAGAACGAAATTTTAAGCTATATTACTGAATATGGAAAGAAAGCTAAAAAAGCAGCTTCTGTTTTGGCAACTGCTGCTGTAGAAAAGAAAAATCAAGCTTTAGCAAATGCAGCGAAACTCCTTATTGAAAAAACGCAATACATTATCGCAGAGAACACTAAAGATATTGAAATGGCTGCTGCTAACGGAATGTCAGTACCGATGCAAGACAGGTTGCGCTTAACACCCGCCAGAATAGAAGGCATGGCAGAGGGATTAACACAGCTCATTTCTCTTGAAGATCCCATAGGAGCAATTATTGAGGGATATAAGAGACCTAACGGTTTGGAAATCATAAAAAAACGAGTTCCTTTAGGAGTTATTGGGATTATTTATGAGGCAAGACCAAATGTTACGGCTGATGCTGCAGGTTTGTGTATAAAATCCGGAAATGCTTGTATTTTGCGTGGTGGAAAAGAAGCTCTTCGTTCAAACATAGCTGTCGCCTCTGTATTTTATGAAGCTCTCGAACAGGCAGGCTTGCCCGGTGACTGTGTACAGCTTATCGATAATACTGACAGAGAAATTGCAACAGCAATGATGAAACTTAATAAATACGTAGATGTATTGATTCCCAGAGGCGGAGCAGGATTAATTCGTTCTGTTGTAAACAATGCCTCTGTACCTGTCATTCAAACGGGAACAGGAAATTGTCATATATATGTTGATAGTGAAGCAGATAAGGAAATGGCCGTTTCGATAGTTATGAATGCGAAAACACAAAGACCTTCTGTTTGCAATGCGGCTGAAACTCTGCTCGTAAATGAAAAAATCGCAAAAGAATTTCTGCCGGTTATATCAGCAGAATTATCAACAAAAAAAGTAGAATTAAGATGTTGCGAGTTTTCCTATGATATTATTAAAAATAGCGATAAGGTTATAGATACATCTGTTTTACACGCTACAGAAGATGATTGGGATACAGAATATGACGATTTGATTCTGGCTGTTAAGGTCGTTTCGGACTATAAAGAAGCAGTACAACATATTAATTGTTACGGCACAGGTCATTCGGAGGCAATCATAACTACAAACTACGATAAAGCAAGATATTTCCAAGAAAATATTGATGCTGCTTGTGTATATGTCAATGCGTCAACAAGATTCACAGATGGCTTTGAATTTGGTTTTGGTGCAGAGATAGGCATAAGCAATCAAAAACTTCACGCAAGAGGCCCTATGGGACTTAAGGAATTAACGACAATTAAATATGTTATTAATGGTAATGGCCAGATAAGAGGATAATTTAGATGTTATACGTGATTTTTAAAAAGCGTATTTCTGATTTTATCGCCTAAATTCAAACCGGCAATACCACAAATAGAGCCTATAAGCAAGCCGCAGAGTAACATCGTAAGGATATCCTTATTGAAAGAAATGCGGCTTTCTAATATCCATCTGATAATTACAAGGGCAAACATATATACAAAACCCACAAGTGTACCATTAAACCAGCCTTTTGACTTTGCTGCTGCAGTGGAATAGAAGGCTGAAATAACAATGCTTATTAATATAGTGCTTAAAAGTGCAGGAGACATATACTCTTCGGGAAAATCTGTTATTTTAATTGCGTATCCTATAATGAAAAAAAGAGGTACAGAAATTAAAAATGACATTACTGTTCCTTTTATGAAATAGTATAGTCTTCCGTGAGAATCTATAACATGTCTTTTTTGTATTTCTTTTGCCTTTTCCTTTGCTGCTCTTTTTGTGTAGTTACTTTTAGGTGTAATAGTAGGGGTATGATAGCTCATATACAATCTCCAAAAATTTCTTTTAGTTAAAAGATATGAGCTAATTTAAAAGCTTATGAATTATTTTATATTAAAGAATAAGGCTGCATTTGTTCCTAATATTTTTTCTTTATAATCATCAGATAAAGGAAGTGATTCAATAAAATCAACAGATTTGTCTGGTGATTCCCATGGACAATCGCTGCCTAAAAAAATATTTTCGATAGGGTGTTTGTTTATTATCTTCATAGCTGTATCAGTGCTATCCATATATGTTGCTGCCATGGCTGTGTCAAAATATACATTTTGCAAGCCAACTAAATGCTCAACAACATCGTCCCACAACTTTAAACCGCCGAAATGAGCTAAAACCATTTTTAATCTAGGGAATTTTTTTGCGATTTTAGCGCTTGCCTCAGGCATAGCGTGAACGAGCTGCGGACTATAACAATCCCATCCTGAGTGAAAGACTATTGGTAAATCTAAATCGGAACACATTTGATAAATAGGAAACAGTTTTTCTTCATCAATAAAAAATCCTTGGTAATCCGGATGTAATTTGATAGCTTTAATTGAAAGATCTTTTATGCGTTGCAATTCATTAAGGGCATCGGGATTGTCAGGGTGAACGGAGCCTGTTGAAATCATTGCATGGTATTTCTCATTATTCTCCGCAGCAGTGTTATTAATTGTAATCTGTTGAGAGGGAGATGTGGCAATATTTAAATTTATAAACTTGTCAATGTTCAAACTTTTCATATATGAAATGGTACCGGATACAGTACCGTTTGTTGCAGGTGTGATGCCGGAAATAACAGCAAGGCGGTGGAGTGCCTTTTCTGCAATTTTATCGGGGAAAGTATGAGCGTGTGCATCTATTATCATATAAAAAACCTCTTCTTATATTTTTCTATGATATTATACCCCAACAAACGTATACTGCAATATTTATTTTTATATTATGCTTTTTTTTCGCAAAAAGCATAATGTGAGCGATCGTATATTATCATTGCATAATTAATAATATTTTCACCGAAACGATATTGTAATTGATCCATTGTGGATTCTATTTTTTCGGATTTGTTTATTCTTTGTGCTGTTCCCCATAGGTCTAATTGGTAGGGAGTGCCATAGGGGACAAGATTAATTGCACGAACACTGATGGAGCGAATATCATGTGTCCATTTATATTTCTTTTGAAAAAGAGCATGTCCTTGTCGTGAAATGGCTAATGAACTTTGTGTAGGTGTGGGTAGGATGCATTGGAATTCGTGATTGTTGAATTCTGAATCTCTAACAGAGATTTGAATACCGCTTGCAGCCAGTCTGTTGGAACGTAACTTTTTTGCAACTGTTTCTGATAAAGCAAATATTAGATGCCATACATCGTCATTGCATTTTAAATCGGTAGGCGTTGTAACACCATGTCCGATGCTCTTAACAGGAGATGAAAAGTCACAATCTGATACGGGACTGTTCTCTAATCCGTTGGCATATTCCCAAAGTTGAGAGCCGCTTTTTCCCAAAATCTTCTGCAGACATTCCGGAGATTCTTTTGCAAGATCTCCGATAGTTTTAATATAAACTGAATTTAATATTTTTGAAGTTTTGCGACCTACTCCCATTAAGTAATCAACAGGTAAGGGCCAAATGTCTTTTTTAAAAGATTTTTTATCGATTACCGTAACTGCGTTTGGTTTTCTTAAATCTGATGCGAGTTTTGCAAAAATCTTATTGAAGCTCACTCCTACTGATACAGTTATTCCTAGCTCGGAATGGATTGTTCTTCGTATAAGATTCGCTATTTCTTCACCTGAACCAAAGAGCTTTGTACTTCCCGTTACATCCAACCAACACTCGTCAAGTCCGAAGGATTCTATTTTATCGGTAAAACGATAATAAATGTCTCTTGCTGCCTTTGAATATCGCATATAAGTGTCGTAGTGTGGTTTTACCGTTATTAAAGAAGGACATTTAAGCCTTGCCTGCCAAATTGTTTCGCCGGTCTGTACACCGTATTCTTTGGCTTCGTAACTTTTAGCAAGTACAATACCATGACGATCCTCCGGATCTCCGCATACAGCAATGGGTTTGCCCTTTAAACCGGGGTTCTCGGCACATTCTATAGAAGCAAAACAGTTATTTATATCACAGTGAAGTATTATTCTTTCCATTTCTTTGTTCCTTTCTTTTTCTTTTGTTTTTTACATTTTGCTATTGACAAGCAATGCGAACGGTTGTATCATAAAAGCGAACGGTGATTCGCTGTTGTGAGAGGGATTATAACACGAACGTAAATGCGTGTCAACACCCTAAAGCGAATAAATTTTCGCATAAATATTTATAGCGATTTATAGAAAGTGAGTTTTAAAATGCAAATAGGTGATAAAATTAAAAATGCAAGAAAAAGAGCCGGTTTTACACAAAAAGAGTTGGCGGCAAAAGTTAATGTAACAACGAGATGCATTCAGTATTATGAGGCTAATATCAGAAAACCTCAAAGTACGGAGATCATCATTAAGCTTGCGGCAGCTTTGAATGAAGAAGTAAATTATTTTCTTTCTGAGCAAGAGCTTGCCATAATGAGAGAAAACGAGATGTTTATCGGAGAAGCGGAGTCAAAATATGGCAAAACAGGTAAGGCACAAGCAAACCATATTATTGAGAGTGCACAGGCATTGTTTGCAGGCGGAGAACTTGCGGAGGAGGATAAAGAGGCATTCTTCAGAGCGATAACAGAGATATACTTTGATTCAAAGAAGAATAGTCAACAAAAATAGCATGAGTCATTATATCGCGGAGAAGGTAACTCAATTAAAAGAGGATTTTGGCACAGATAATCCTTTTGATATTCTTGAAGCGCTTGGAGTAACGGTAAAATACAACTATGAGTTTACTAAATTAAAGGCGTTCTATTATATTATGTTTGGGAAGCCTTATGTTGTTATAAACGGTAATTTAGATACCTACCAAATGAGAACGGTTGCAGCGCACGAATTGGGACACCACATTTTGCACAGCGATCTTGCCGTGAATTCACCTTTAAAAGAGTTGGGTTTTTATGATATAAAATCAGGACCTGAGTATGAAGCAAATATTTTTGCTGCAAATCTGCTCGTTGATGATGAGATGTTGGAGAGCATGTTGCAAGAGGAATCGGACTTTTTTAGAATATGTGCAAATTTGGAGGTTGCACCTGAGTTAATGGCCTTTAAAATGAAAACTTTTAATGTGAAAGGGAAGCGTTACAATATCCCAATTACATTTAAAAGTGATTTTTTGGCAAAATAATAAATAAAACTTTTGAATTCTTTAATTTTTATTGCACATACTTGTAGAAGGATGTTTTAAACAATATCTGATGTTTATTTTTGAAATAAAGAGAGTGTGTAATAAATGAATCAAAAAAAGAATAATAATGGAGATTTTAATAACAGAATAACTAATCCCGTAAATCCAAATGAAGGAATTTTAAAAGGTTTGGACTATGCAAAAGATGCTTTTTTGCATAATCCGATCGCTTCAGCTACAGATACCACTGGCTATGTTCAAAGAGTTCCGTTTGGAGAGTTTGAGGCAGGTTCTTACGAAGATATGTTTAATGTTCCTGTATCTTACGAGAAAGAAAAAAGGGATTAATATATCTTAATATTTTTATTAGGCAGAGTTGCAGCACTTTCGTTGTGTCGGACTCTGTTTTTTTGTTGATAAAAAAAATAAAGTCCAAAAAAAATTTCTAAAATTATAAAAAAGGTATTGCAATCTTATATATATTGGTGTATTATTAGCTTGTCGGTGGTGATTTGAGGAATTTTGAGGTTCCTGAATGAATAAAAGTGGTTTTTGGTGGACAGAAATTGCGTTTTCGAGAAAAATTACTTACATAGACATTTTTTACTAAAGATTAATTTTCTTAATGAGAAAACAAAAGAGAAAACCCGTAAGGGAAATAGGATTTACAAAAGATAAAATTTTAATTTACTAAAGAAACGTTTTTTAAGATACAAAGGATTTAAAAAACACAAAAGCTATTAAAACTGTACGTATGATAAGATGCTTAGGCATCTCGTAAAAGTACAAAGGATAAATTCTTGAAAGGGGAACTCGGCTGTGTTTTATGGAGATAGTTTCGTCACCATTGACACAAAAGGCAGGACAGCTATTCCTGCAAAATTCAGAGAAGAGCTCGGCGATAAGTTTTTTCTTATGCGGGGCTTTGATTTGTGTGTATCCGTTTATCCCGCAGAGAGATTTGAAAAGCTTGCACAGTCTTTCAAAGAGATGCAGACATCAGACGAGGCTTACAGAATATTATCGAGAAGAATTCTTGGCTCTGTTCAAGAAGTTGAATGTGATGCGCAGGGCAGATTAAGTATTTCTCAACCTCTTCGTGAGTTTGCAGGATTTAAGAAAGAGATCCACGTTTTAGGTACAGGTGACCATATTGAGTTATGGGATAAGGACGAATACGACCGTTATTATAATCGCTATTGTACAGGTGAATCTTTTGCCGAAGCATCAAAGAGCTTAGACTTCTAATGGTGTAAAGATATGGCAGAATTCAGTCATGAACCGGTATTGTTACAGGAATGTATAGAAATGTTAAATATAAAGCCTGACGGTGTTTATATTGACGGAACTTTGGGCGGAGCAGGTCATAGCTCGCACATTTTACAGAAATTAGGCAAAAATGGTATTTTAATTGGTTTAGACCAGGATATAGATGCAATCAGAGCGGCTTCTGCAAGATTGGAGAAAGTGAAAAAAGACTATAAGAGCGAAGCAGAATATGCTATAGTCAAAACAAACTTTGAGAAGATGTCAGAAGCAGCAGAAGATGTTTTAAAAGATAAAGGAAGAGAATTGAAGATTGATGGTATTTTACTTGACATAGGAGTATCGTCATATCAGTTCGACGAACCTGAAAGAGGATTCAGCTATCGTTTTGATGCACCTTTAGATATGAGGATGAATCAAGAAGCTGAATTAAACGCAAAAACTGTAGTTAATGAATATTCAGAAAAAGAGCTGATAAGAGTAATTCGTGACTATGGTGAAGAAAAATGGGCTGTTGCCATAGCAAGAGCAATTTGTAAAAAAAGGCAGGTAACACCTATTGAAACAACTTTTCAGCTGACAGAAGCTGTGAAGGCTGCTATTCCGCCAAGAGCGAGGCAGGAGGGCGGTCATCCGGCAAAAAGAACATTTCAGGCAATCCGTATTGAAGTTAACAAAGAGTTAGAGGTACTTGAGAACGGAATTGATGCTGCACTCGACATTTTGAGCGAAAATGGTCGTTTGTGCATAATTACGTTTCACTCTTTAGAAGATAGGATTGTAAAAAACAAATTAAAACAGGCTGCAAATCCGTGTACATGTCCGGCAAGTTTTCCGGTATGTGTCTGCGGAAAAAAGTCAAAGGGGAAAATTATTACAAACAAACCTATTGTTGCCACCGAAAATGAGCAGTCGGTGAACAATCGTTCTCACAGCGCTAAGTTGCGAGTATTTGAAAAAAGATGAGTTTGTAATTAAAAAGAACAAAAGATAACAGGTGGGGACTAAAAAATGAATAGGGGAAACAACGCGTATCAGTACGAGTATAGTGCAAGTCCGGAGGAGTATGTAATTCCGGAAGAAAAAATAGAGGAAAAGAGAATTATACTCACTGAGCTTAGAAGAAAGAAAGAAGACAAGAAGACAAAACGCAATATTATTGTTGGAATTACTATACTTGTAATGATGGGATTGACAGTCGCTTTCCGATATGCATCGGTTACACAGATCAATTACGAAAATCATAAATTAGAGCAGGAATACCAGCAAAAAAATGCAGTAGTGCAAAATCTTCAAGTAGATATCGAAAGCAATATGAATATTGCAGAGATAGCTGAAATAGCAGAAACAAAGCTTGGAATGCATAAACCGTTTTCTTATCAAATTAAATACATTGATGTAGAAACACCGGATCAAACTGAGTATAAAAATACCGAATTTACAAAAGAAGAAAGCAATGAGGACATTCCGTTTGTAAAAAGATTGTTTAAGGATATAAAGCAGTTTTTTGGAGTGATATAATTACGGGAACGCGGCATATATTTTACCGTATAGGACAGGAGGCATGGTAGGGTGGCTAAGAATTCCCGTAATGTTGACCGTGACGGCGACAAAAAAACAAAAAAGAATAACGTCATTAAGGCAGTGATGTCATACGAGAGTGAAGACAGGGACGATAAGATTGCAGGAAAATCAATTGCAGTTTGTGTTGCGGTTATGGCTCTTTTGGCAGTACTGCTTTTTCGCTTTGCTTATTATCAATTTATAAAGGGAGATTATTATACCAAAAAGGCATATACACAGCAAAATTCATGGAGGACAATTTCTGCTAAGAGAGGCACTATTACAGACAGAAACGGGAATGTCTTGGCAATCAGTGTATCTTCTTATTTAGTTAACGTAAATCAAAAAATTATACATGATAATCCGTCAAAAGGCCTGACAGTAGAGCAATATCAGGAAAAAATAGCCAAGGGATTATCGCAATTCCTAAATATGGACTACAATCATATTTTAAAACAGATTAAAACAGAAGGTCGATATAAGCTGATTGCAGAAAATATCGACCTGAAAAAAGGCGAAGAGATAAAGGCTTGGTTAAAAGAAGAAAAAATAAAAGGTGTTTACGTCGATGAAGACACTACCAGATATTACCCCAACGGAAAACTTGCAAGCCATCTTATTGGTTTTACAGGAAAAGATGACCAGGGACTTGTTTGTGGTGTTGAGGTTGCCCTTGATGAATTACTTACAGGTACAGACGGCAGAATAATCACAGCTGTTGACGCAGCCGGAAATGAGCTTCCCTATGATGAAGTAACGAGACTTGATCCTACCGACGGATATAATGCAGTACTTACAATAGATGCAACTGTTCAAAGTATGGTAGAAAAAGCATTAAAAGAAACAATTGACGAATTTAACGTAATCAAAGGCGGTGCGATTGTTGTAATGCAACCGTCTACATGCGATGTATTAGCAATGGCATCTTATCCTGATTTTAACTTAAATGATCCGTATGCTGCGCCTCCGGGAGAAGATGAGAGTACATGGATTGGCAATACAGAAGAAAATGTTAAAAAGTTATACGAAACTGTTTGGAGAAACAAAGCACTGACAGATACGTATGAGCCCGGTTCTACATTTAAGTCCATCACAGCGGCTATGGGTATTGAAGAAGGCCGTATAAACAAAAATTCGATTGTAAGTGACGCACCTCTTGATTTGTCAGGTTGGCAAATTCGTTGTTGGAGAAAATATCAGGACCACGGCTCGGAAACTTTTGCCGACGCAGTTAAAAATTCCTGTAACCCTGTATTTTCAAAGCTTGCCCTTGATATAGGAATTGATAAGTTTTATGAGTATATAGAAGCTTTTGGATTTAAAAGCAAAACAGGAATCGTACTTTCGGGAGAAGCTAACAGTATTTTCCATACTAATCCTACGGAAATTGACATGGCTGTTACGTCTTTCGGACAAAGAGTTCAGATTACTCCCATACAATTGGCAACGGCGTATTGCTCAATTGCCAACGGTGGAAAACTTATGAAACCTAGAATTGTAAAGGAAATTACTGACAGTAACGGAATTGTTGTAAAAAGCTATGAATCCCAAGTCGTTCGTCAAGTTATTTCAGAAAGCACATCAAAAGAGCTTATGAACATGTTGGAACAAGTTGTAGCTTCAGGTACGGGAAGTAACGCATACGTTTCAGGTTACAGAGTTGCAGGTAAAACCGGAACTTCACAAACAACCACATCAGAAACAGATGGCCGTTACATAGCATCATTTTGCGGAATAGCACCTGCTGATAATCCAGAAGTTGTTATTTTAGTAATGCTTGATCACCCGGCGCCGGAAGATGGCACATCAGCCTCAGGAGGTAAGCATGCGGCACCTGTAGCAGGCGACCTTATTGAAAAAATACTTACATATATGGAGATTGAAAAAAGATATACTGAGCTCGACAAAACAAGCATGATGGTAAAGAAATACGTTCCGAATGTATCAAATAAGACAGTAGAAAAAGCCATTGAAGAACTAAAAGCACAGGGTTTTTCATATATTATTGCAGACGCTGACTCAAGTGCAGACTTGTCACAGCTAACAGTTACAGAGCAAATTCCAAGATATAATTCATACGTTATGTCCGGCTCAAGCGTTGTGCTTTATACGAGTCAAGAAAGCACAAGAAAAACAGTAACTGTGCCAAATCTTGTTGGATATTCTCTTGCGGAAGCAGTAGAAACACTGAATAATATGGGACTTAACGTTCACGCAAATAACATTGGAAACGTAGTTTCGCAAAGCATAGAGGCGGGAACGGTCGTAAATAAGGGCTCTGTAATAGAATTGGAATTAATTAATAATGATACGGAGGTTGCAGGTTGATGAATTTATATGATGTTATAAAAACTAATGAAATAACAACAGAATATAATGGCACTTATGACATTAGCAGAATTAATATAAAAACAATAGAAATTGATAATAGAAAATGCGTGGAAGGTTCATTGTTTATCTGCATTGAGGGTTATGTTACAGATGGACATAAGTTTGCTCAAAAAGCTGTAGAAGCAGGAGCTGTTGCTGTTGTCGCGAAAAATCCGGAAGCTCTTGCCAAATATGGAATAGCTTTAGATGTACCTGTTATTTACACAAAAGACACACGCAAAGCCTTGGCTGCTTTTAGTGCATCTCTATACGGAAATCCGTCGCACAAAATCAGTCTTGTGGGAATTACGGGCACAAAAGGAAAAACAACAACATCATATATGATAAGGTCTATATATAAAGCGGCAAAACTTGACACAGGCCTTATCGGCACAATATGCAATAAAATAGGAGACGAAGAAATCCCCACAGAGCGCACAACACCGGAGGCAAATGTATTGCAAGAATTACTCTGCAAAATGAAAGAAAGAGAAATTAATACATGTATTATGGAGGTTTCCTCTCAAGGATTGCACCTTGACAGAGTAGGATTTTGCAAATTTTCTACAGCAGTATTTACAAACCTCTCAAAAGACCATATAGGCGAGAATGAACACGCGAATATGGAGGAATATGCAGAGGCAAAGGCAAAGCTTTTTTCGATGTGCGGTAATGCCTTAATTAATGCAGATAGCTCATATTCTCATATAATGATAGACAGTGCAAAAAAATCAGGAGCAAAAATTTATACATACGGTATAGATTGTGAGAGTGATTTTAAAGCTAAAAATATAGTAAAGAATTATAACGGTGTGGAGTATGACATTGTTACAGCAAAAGAAACATATCATATTAAGGTGCCTATACCGGGAAAATTTAGTATATATAATTCTCTTTGTGCTTTTGCATGTACATATATAGAAGGAATTTCACCCAAATACGCAATAGAGGGTTTGAAAAATGTTTTCGTGCCGGGAAAGGCGGAAAACGTGCCAACAGGTAAAGATTTTTCTGTATTAATAGATTATGCTCATAATCCTGACAGTTTTGAAAATATATTGACGACAGTTAAAGAGTACGCCAAAAGAACTGTTTTTCTCTTCGGTTGTGGCGGAGATCGAAACAGACCGAGAGCTCTTATGGGAGAGACAGCGGGAAAATTTGCTGATTTTACAATAATTACATCAGACAATCCGAGAAGCGAAAACCCTGAGAGTATAGTAAAGGATATAGAAAAAGGCATAATTCCCACGGGCGCAGACTATATTTGTATCGTGGACAGGAAACAGGCTATTGAGTATGCAATAAAAAATGCACAGCCTGGTGATGTTATTATCTTGGCAGGAAAAGGACATGAAACAGAACAGATTTTTGCAGACAGAACAGTTCATTTTGATGAAAGAGAAATAGTAAGAGAAATTTTGAGAGGAATAGAGGAATAAGGTAATTATGAATCTGAACATAAAAAAAATTGCAGAATACACCTCCGGTACAGTCTATGGGGATGAAGATGTTATTGTCACAAATGGTGTTATTGACTCGAGAAAAGCAGAGCAAGGCAGTCTTTTTATAGCTCTTAAGGGAGAAAACACGGATGGTCATCGTTTTGTTGAGACTGCATTTAAAGCAGGTGCCGCTGCAGCAATGGTGCAAAAAGGATATTCCGTAGCAGCTGAAGACAGAAATGTTGTGGCAGTTGATAACACAGAAAAGGCGATGGGTGATATAGCAGCCGGAATAATACGTGAAAGAGGAAACTCTCTTATAAAAGTGGCAGTAACAGGCAGCGTTGGTAAAACTTCTACAAAAGACATGATTGCTTTTGTTCTTGCGCAGAAGTACAAAACACTTAAATCTAAGCTTAATCACAATAATGAATTAGGTCTGCCGCTTACAGTTATGGGATTGGAAAAAGAGCATCAGGTACTTGTTGCGGAAATGGGAATGCGCGGCATGGGACAGATTGAATATCTTACAAATATTGTTAAACCTGACATTGCGGTTATTACAAATATAGGAGTTGCGCACTTAGAACTCCTTGGTTCGAGGGAAAACATTCTGAAAGCCAAACTTGAGGTTTGTAAAGGTATGAAGGCTGACAGCACACTTGTGCTTAATGGCGATAATGATATGCTTTCTCAAGAAAATATTGTGCGTAATATTTTGTCGGAATATGGTGTTACGTGTCCTAAAATTATATATTTTGGCACAGAAGATAATTCTGACTACAAGGCAGAAAATATACACGGTAGCAACTATTTACTCTTTACACCCACAGGTGAAAAATTTGATGTTTGTCTTAAGGTTCCGGGTGTACATAATGTGTATAACAGCATGGCTGCTATTTGTGTTGCAAAGACCGCAGGGATTTCTGTAGAGGATGCTGTAAGAACTCTTTCTGAGTTTGGAAAAGACGTTTCAAGGCAAAAAATTATCGAAATGCCATGGGGATATATAATTGACGACACATATAATGCAGGTCCGGAGTCTATGGAGGTGTCGCTTTCTGTATTGGGCGAAATGAAAGCAGATATAAAAATTGCTGCTTTGGGAGATATGCTTGAGCTTGGAGAAATGACTGAAAAATCCCACAGTAAAGTCGGAATGCTTGCTGCTCAACATGCAGATATACTTCTTGCAGTAGGTCATAATTCTATGTTATATTATGATGTGTTTTCGGGGGAGAAAAAAATACACACAAATGATTCTGCGGCAGGTGCCAATGTGTTACTTCCGCTGATAAAAGAGTACATCTGTAAAGGAAAACGACTTGCCATACTTGTAAAGGGTTCAAATGCTATGAAAATGAATATTATTTCCGAAGCCTTGATTCATTTTGGCGTATAAGTTGCAAAACACGGAGGTTTATTTACATGACAACAAAGTTGACAATTGCTTTTTTAGTTACGTTTGCAGGAGCTGTATTGCTGGCTCCGTTTTATATTCCGCTTTTAAGACGTTTGAAATTTGGGCAGACAATCAGATATAATGGACCGCAGACGCATCTTAAAAAGCAGGGCACGCCTACTATCGGAGCTTTGATTTTTATTACACCGATTATAATTGTATCTCTTGTGATGTATTTTGCTGATATTGCACCTCAGATAATTCCTTTGCTTTGGACTACGGTTGGCTTTGCTTTTGTTGGTTTCCTTGATGATTTTATTAAAATAAGAAAAAAGAGCAAGGATGGATTAAAACCTTACCAAAAAATGGTTTTGTTGTTTGTTGTCTCTTTAGCTTTCGTATTTTATATTACTTATAAAGATTACGTTGATAATTCTATCATCATTGAGTTTTTCGGATTAAAAACAAGCTTAAATATTTCGTGGCTTTTTATTCCGTTTTCTGTGCTTGTACTTCTTTCTGCTACAAATGCAGTTAATCTTACAGACGGTCTTGACGGTTTGTGTGCCGGATCTTCATTTATTGTGTGCATGTTGTTTACAGCAATTTCTGTTATGCTGTGTCCCAATGATTCTGTTGCGTATTTTTCTGTTGCAATGGCAGGAGGATTACTCGGATTTTTATTATTCAATGCAAATCCTGCAAAAGTGTTCATGGGAGACACAGGCTCTTTGGCTATAGGCGGAGCAATAGGTGCTTGCGCAATTATGCTTCAAAGACCGTTGATTCTTATTATTGCAGGTGCAGTTTTTGTAATAGAAGCATTGTCCGTAATACTTCAGGTAGGTTTCTTTAAGATGACAAAAGGCAAGCGACTTTTCCGTATGGCACCTATACACCATCATTTTGAACTTTGCGGATGGAGTGAACGAAAAGTTGTTATAGTATTTTGGATTTTTACGTTACTGTGCTGCATATTAACTTTTTTATCCATAAAATAATCTGATTTTTAAAAGTAAAGCAAGCAAAGAAAGGGGAGGTGGAGCAAGTGATTCCGTCTGATAATAAAGAAAGAAAGAATAAGAGTAATTCAATGGAGGACGTGAAGCGGCGTGTACGTGAAAGCATACGATATAATCAGCCTGATTTTTGGTTGCTTTTATCAATCGTTTTACTTTTAGGTTTGGGAACCATGATGGTTTTCAGTGCCAGCTCTGCCACTGCCTATGCATCGAAGGCAGGTTCTGCCTATGCAGTACTTAAAGACCAGTTGTTAAATGCTGTTATAGGTGTTGTTGCAATGGCTTTTGTGAGCTTTATAGATTATAAATTCTTGGCGAAATTTACAATACCGTTTTTTATTGGCTGCAATGTTCTTTTGGTGCTTGTTCAGATTATGGGTATCACTCTTAACTACGCCAAGCGTTGGCTTAAAATCGGAATAACATTTCAGCCTTCGGAATTCTACAAAATTGCAGTTATTCTTTTTCTGGCCTATGTTTTTTCGAAACCTGGTTTGTCTCACAAGGCAGTGCGTTTGATGGGTGTGGTAATATATATTATTCCCGTTGGAGTAGGTATACTTCTGCTTGCTTTGCAACCACATATAAGCTGCGTTATGATAATAGGTCTCGTTATGGTGGCAATGATGTTTGCCGGCAGGGTTAAATTGCCAACATACATTTTAATGGCTGCAGGCGTTGTAGGATTGGCGGCAGTTGTTTTTGCCTCCGGAATGGTTGACTTCTCATATATAGGCGAGCGTTTTACGACATTCCTTGATCCTGAACGTGATACATCAGGTGACAGCTACCAAATTATGCAATCTCTGTATGCAATTGCATCCGGCGGACTTTTTGGAAAGGGATTTGGTCAGGGTGTCCAGAAATACCTTTATTTGCCTGAACCGTACAACGATTTTATTTTATCTATATTGGCAGAAGAACTTGGTTTTGTAGGCGTAGCTCTCGTTCTCGGCTTATTTGCATTGTTTATTTGGCGAGGCTTTAAGATTGCACGTCATGCGCCTGATAAATTTTCTTCGCTTACTGCCTTCGGAATTACCATGTTGATTACAGTTCAGGTTTTAATGAATGTTGCAGTTGTAACGTCTTCTATGCCTGTTACGGGAATTTCTTTACCGTTTTTTAGCTACGGTGGAACTTCACTTGTTATTCTGTTGGCGGGTATGGGAATTCTTCTTAATATTTCAAAACAGTCTCATTATGACAAGTTTTAATTACCGCCCCATTCACGGGTCGACGTGACTTTCCGTAATGTTGCCGCCTAATGCGCGAATCTTTTCGGTTAAACCTTCATAACCTCTTTTTATGTAATCTTCGTCGTGTACTATTGTCTGTCCGCGTGCTAAAAGACCGGCAATTATCATAGATGCGCCGCCTCGTAAATCATAAGAATACAGAATATTGCCTTTTAGATGATTTCTGCCTGTAATATGTATTCCGAAATCCGTATACTTAATTTTTGCTCCCGTTTTAATTAATTCTTCGGCTGCCTTGAATCTTTTTGGGAATATTTTATCAATGACATACGTTTCTCCTTTTGCTACTGCAAGAAGGGGAAGTATAAGTGATTGTGCATCTGTCGGAAAAGAGGGGTAAGCATCGGCGATAATTACTCCCGGAGATTTCAGTTTTTTTCTTATTGCGCCATCTGAAATTTCAATGACTGACTGCTCCTGGCCGTCATATTTATATTTGTGCTCTTTTATATTACAGCCCATGTTACGCAAAATTTTTAAAGTTTCTTTACAATGTTCACTACAGCAACCATGTACGGAAATACCATCGCCTACTGCAGCTGCTGTAATAAAATATGTAGATGCTTCAATTCTGTCAGGTATTATTCTGAATATTAAATTTTCTTTTGAATACTCCTTTTGTCCCTTTATCTTGATACAGCCTGTTCCCAAACCTTGTATTTTGACGCCTAATGCCTTTAAATAGTTGCCGAGACACAGAATTTCCGGTTCGGTTGCGGCTCCGTAAATTATAACATTTTCTTCTAATCCTGCCGCCGCCATCATTGCGTTTTCTGTGGCGCCTACGCTGGGAAATTTTAAATAAATGTTTTTGATTGGTTCTGTATTGCAGTCATTTCTACAAACTTTTGTTTTTATATGGGTGTTATTCAAGGTTGTTTCTATACCCATTTCACGCATTGCTGTCTCGTGAATATCGATAGGTCTCTCTCCGATTGTGCAACCGCCCGGATAAGCAACTTCTGCTTCTTTTAATCTTGCTGTGAGTGCACCTAAAAAGGTTACGGAAGAGCGGCAAAGACATGCCTTGCCGGCATCTATTTTGGACTTATTTACTTCTGTGGCATCTACTTCAATGATGTTTCCCGGAGATTTTTTTATAAATTTAACTTTGCAGCCGAGATCTTTGAGAATATCCATTGTTATTCTTACATCGGAAATATCGGGACAGTTAATAATTCTTGAAACACCTTTGTTAATTAATGTTGCAGATAACACCGGTAAAACAGCGTTTTTTGCACCGCATATCATAACCTCTCCTCTTAAAACATAACCTCCGTTTATGGTATATTTTGTCATATATTTCACCACGTAATTATAAAATCAATCTGTAACTATTCTATGCCCAAAAGGTCGATATTGTTACTTTATGATATTACTAATATGGTAAGCATATTTTTGCATTGTCGTCATTGGAAAAGTCATTTTTAAAATAAAACCTAATTAACAGCTTTTCTATCTTTCGCATATCAAAATGTGTTGTGCTGCCCAAGTTGTTAAATTCGTCTGTCATATTGATAAAAAGCACCTGCATCCCAAGCTTTTTGGCTAGTTCTTGTTTTTCTGCTGTTTTGTTATCATAAGCCTTATCTCCGCATTTTCCGAGAATTTCTACATATTTTTCATTTACCTTATATCGATTACTCTTGTCGTTAGATGTATTTGCACACATCACTCCAAAATCTGCTCTTAATTTTGTGCCGGGATAAAAAGGCTCGTCTTCAATAAAAAGACCGCAACTGTCTGCACATATTGAAGAAATGATTTCATTTTTGGAACGATAACGTACGCCGTTTAAATCGATTATTTTATTATTAAAAGTGTTTTTTTGTGTTTCTCGCCACGAAGTGTAATATTCCGGTTGAGTATCTTGTTTTGTTATAGAACACAAACTGTTAATAACACGAGAATACTCATTTGAGGCTTCGAGTTCAAGACAAGCTTTTTGTATTTCTTGATCAACATTAAAACGATATGTGTTGTGCTTTTTTGACATGGTGTTAAGACTATTGCAATATAAAGCTGCGTTTTGTATGTTATTCTTTAAATTTGTATCTGTTTCGGTTCTAAGCTCAAGAAGATGTTGTAACTGTGCGTTGCTTATATTTGGTATTATACTGCATGCCTTTTTTGATTTATATAGAGTAAAATTTTGCTTATTATATGAGAATGTTGCAATTGTATATGAATATTCTGATTCTTCTGTTTTTTTGTTTTTGTATTTCTTGTGTTTTTCTCTATAATTGATGTGGCTTTTGGGAATTCCCATCTTATCCAAATGGTCGATTGTTAATCGTGATAACGCAATTACCTTAAGACTTCTTTTGAGTTTGATTAATCTGTGATAAAAGATATCTTCTTCGGTAAAAAATGGCTCAGATAAAGTCATATAAATACCTCCTGAAAATATATTGATGGGATAATACCATATAAGCAACGGCAAATCAATAATTAAATTGAAAAGAAATTTTTTCGTCCTAAAAGCATATCAAAAGGGACGAAAAAGGCTTTTGCGAGGGCTTTGGACTTGTAAAACAAAGGCTTGAGCTGTGTTTTCGTCCTAATATGGTATTAGAAAGGACGAAAAAATGCCACCGGTCGAGATTTTCGTCCTAAAAGCATACCAAAAGGGACGAAAATTTGCTTTGGGGACGGACTTGAAATATTTTCTTGATAATGTAGAATATTGAGGAAATAAAAAGTATGTGAAGGGAAGAAAATAAAGTGTTTCGCAACTGCAAATATGTGATATTTGATTTAGATGGTACAATTACGGATCCCAAGGTAGGTATAACCACAAGTGCTAAATATGCACTTGGTGAATTGGGTTATAAAAATCAGGCAGAACAAGACTTGACTTGGATGATAGGTCCTCCGCTTTTAGATACGTTTATAAAACTCACGGGATGTGACAGTAAGGAAGCACAAAAATTAATAGATAAATACAGAGAACGCTATAGTATTTTAGGCGTTCATGAAAATACACTTTACCCCGGTATAAAAGATTTTTTTGAAATATTAAAAAAGAAAAATATATGTCTTGCAATAGCTTCTTCGAAGCCGACAATTTTTGTAGAACAGATTCTCGATGATTTTAATATAAAAGGATATTTTACCGTAATACAAGGCAGTGATATGGCAGGAAAATATGTTGAAAAGGAAGATGTGCTTAATATTGCGTTGGAAAAATTAGGTATAGCTTGCGATAAAGAAGAACTAAGCAAAGCAGTTATGATAGGAGATAGAAAATTTGATGTGTTGGCAGCAAAAAAAATCGGCATAAAATCAATAGCTGTAACATATGGATATGCCGTTGAAGGAGAATGGGATAATTTGCATGCAGATAAATTTGTATTTACAACACAAGAGTTGATTTCACTGTTCTCATTTAATCAATAGTTTTTCAAGCTCACTTTTTTTGCCGCGAAAAACATTTAAATCAATCGCGTGACCTTGATGACCGGAAAGAATTCCATCGTCAGAATATTGCCAAAATTGCCAATCACTAATTCCAAGAAAAAGAGGGTTAAAATAAACATTACGAATCCACAAAGGATACGAATCATATTTATCCTCAATATACAGAGAGTAAGCCTTATAAGTTGCATATATTATGGGCTTAACACCATAAAAACGCTCCAGCTCATAAAGAAAATCATTGAGAATATCTTGAACTTTTTCTGCAGAAGGAGGATTTTTATAGTAATCCCCGTAAAACTCTACATCAACAACAGGAGGGAGCATTCCGCTATGCTTGCCCACGGTGGAAATAAAGTTTTCAGCTTGAGTTATGCCGCTGCTGTCATAGCTTAAAAAATGGTAAGGCGAAGCATATATTTCTGTATCAGCCACATTTAGCCAATTGTCGGCAAAGTATTCATCTACATGGTTACTGCCCTCGGTTGCCTTGATGAAAGCAAAAGATATATTTTGTGAAGCAAATTCTTGCCAATCGATTTCGCCTTGATAGCGCGAAACATCTACGCCCACAGTATCATAAAGCGAAAGAGTGGGTTTCAAACAAAGCATCAACACTATAAAATAAATGACAAAAAGTATAAATGTTATTTTTCTTTTCAAAATATAATTTGCCTGCTTTCTTCTGACAGTTCGTCAATTTCTACATCAGTCATGTCTGACAGAGGCTTGTAGATTAAACCCGTCGTAATATCTTTATATGTGTCAGAGTATAAATATTCCAAATTATCCGGTTTGGCAGGGGGAACTTCCTCTCCGGAATGTATGTTGCGCACGCCGAGAATACGGTCGCCAAGCATAAACTTTTTGCCATCGAAAATAGGACGTTTGTGGTATTTGTGTACCCAACTGCAAAAACCTAATTCGCCGCACATTGTAAGATGTTCATCACTAAAAGGATTGTAAACATAAATGTAAACACGTTTGCTTGTTTTATTTGTAAAGGATAACTTGAAATTGTCATCATAACAATCAAGACATATATTAAAATATTCACAAGATATTTCAAAGGGCTCAAGCATATTTATGTATATGTTTTTTGGTGTGCTGTCTTCGCAAGATGTGTAGAAAGCAATGTGTTTAGCAATAGAAGAAAGACCTTCCGCACCGCGCATGGTACAGCACCAAAAGGCCTCAGTTAAGTTTGCCCCACCATTGGGGGCAAGTAATTTTTGTGAAGCCGTAACACATTTGTCACATCCGAAACCGCCGTTTATACGTTGGGCGTAACAAAGCGCATTTCTGTATATTTTGTTGGCAAGTGATAAATAGAAGTATTTACCAGTATCTTTATAAAGCTCCATGGCACAAATCCAAGAATCTACAATGGCGCATGGCTCAGTCCAGGAATCTGTGCGAGAAAACCAATTGAAATTAGCGTAATTTTCTGTCATTCCGTTTGCTATATAAACATCAAAAATTTTTACGGCAATATCCAAATACTTAACGTCCTTAGTTACAGAATATAATCTAAGTATGCCGCGACAAGCAGACAAGGTGGCATGTGTTTGCATTGCACTTTCGATAAAATTGATTTTTGAAAACACCTCAAGCATTTCGTCAGCAAGTTCTTTGCACTCAGCAAGTCCGAAAACTTCGTATGCCTGGGACAGAGCATCAAGGCACATAAAGGCACAGCCTATGTCTGTGGAAATAAGCCAATTGCGTACCTTTCCGCAAATATTACCATCGTATCGACCTTTGCAAGCTGTGCGCTCCTCCGGTGAAAGGGGATAACCTTTGTAATTTCCCGTTAATGGCAAATATAGGTTTTTGAGAATTTTAATGGCGATATTTTTTGCAGCCTCATCACCGCAGAGAATATAGTATTCAAGCAAACCGCGAAGCAACCAATTGTGGCCGGAAAGTTGCTGCTCGTCAAAAAGTTGCAAGCCCGTTTCCGAATCAAAACCATATATTTCACCCAAGTAACCTTTAGCATTAAGCTTGGAGGGAAGTATTCTCAGTATTTCGCGAAGGTAAGCAGGCTCGCGGCGTGTTGCGGATTTTAATTTTACAAGAGCAAGAATTGTGCGGCCTTCCCAATCACCGGGCCAGCCGCTTTGGTCGGCATTGAAAATATGCGCCGGTCTGTAGTGCTTTGACTCCATGCGAGAATAGTTAAGATTTATACGTCTTTGTAAATCTCCGTATATGTGAATTTGTTCAGACGAGAAAAAACAAATATTGTCCATTTGGAATATTCCCCTTTACAGAAAACTACATTAATTATAGCACACAAATAAATGTATTTAAACCGTTGACATTTGAAGTGTTTTTATTTACAATGCCACAGATTAATACGCTTATGAGGGTTATTATGAAATCTAATTATAAAATAACAAAATATACGTGTTATCTGTTCTACATAATGCAAGGTACTCTTTTAAATATTGCGGCAGTGCTTTTCGTGCCGCTTCAAGAGCAGTTCGGGCTGTCATATATGAAACTTGGCACACTTATTTCGTTGAACTTTGCAATACAGCTTACCGTGGACATTGTGCTCAGCAAAATGGTCGACAAAAAAGGCTATCGGCTCGCACTTCAAATATCATCTGTAGCCGCTTTTATAGGATACGGAATATTTGCGTGGCTGCCGAGGTTTTCTGACAATCCGTATTTGTGGCTCATGATAGGAATGGTATTTATGTCTGTTGGCAGTGGTTACATGGAAATTACAATCAGTCCGTTAATACATGCACTTCCGGATAAAGCTAAAGGCAAAAATATGGCACTTTTGCATTCTTTTTATGCATGGGGGCAGTTTGTTACCGTTGTGGTGACAACAATACTTTTAGCAGTAATAGGAAGAGAAAATTGGCATTTGATAGTAACAGGCTGGATGATTTTTCCGCTTGTGGGATTTGTTTTATCCTGCATAATTCCCGTTCCCGAGGTAAAGGCAGAAGAAAACAGTTCTTACAGTTTAAAAATATTTAAAGAACCTATGTTTATAGTTTTTCTTTTGATGATATTTTTCGGGGCATGTTCAGAAAACATAATGGTGCAGTGGAGCTCTGCATTTATGGAGCAGGCAATGGGAATAAAAAAGGTGATAGGTGATATTGCAGGAATGAGCATGTTCGCTGTTATGTTAGGTCTTTGCAGAGTAATAAGTGCTATGATAGAGAAAAAAATCAAACTATATCATTTTATGCTGTATGGATCTTTAACTGCCTTTGTTTGTTATTTGGTAGTAGCCTTGACAGATGTGCCTGTGCTTGCTCTTGCTTTTTGCGGTTTAACAGGCTTTGCCACAGCTATGCTTTGGCCCGGCACACTCGTTTTTGCTGCGGAATACTTCCCGAAAGCAGGTGCATGGCTTTTTGCATACCTTGCAATAGCCGGAGATTTGGGAGGCGTTTTCGGACCATGGCTTACAGGAACATTAGCCGATAAATCAGGCTTGAAGGCAGGAATGCTTGCTTCGGCAATATTCCCGATTCTTTCAGCAGTTTGTATACTTATTTATTTGAAAAAGTGTAGAAAAGATAAACAGCTCCGTAAATTATAGGCTGGTGTCCCAAATAAATCCAAAGAGAATGGCGTCCGCAGAAGCGTAAAAATCTTGCGGGCGCATTTTTGTGCGGAACGTTAGGCAATAAGCTCTCTTTTTTATTATAAACGGTGCGCCCTAAAACAGTACCTAACATAAACCAACCGAGATTAGGTACAATGGGGAAATAATCGGAAGCCATATAGCCTCTCGAAAGGATACCGAAGGGCACTGTCCAAAAACTGTCTGAAATCATACTTTTGGTGGCAAAACTCATTAAAATAATGACAACACCGATAATTGCTATTGCCCAAGTAGGCAAATGCTTGTATAAAGCATAAAAAATCATGCAGAGTCCCAGCAAGTGAAGTATACCGAAGTGGATTTGAATGGACGCATCGGCAAGTTCCAAAAAGTACATTCCGTAGGTAACGCCTGTAATAACCATGCCGCAAAGAAAAACGATAATACCTCGTTTTAAATTGTGACGTCCCAATGTAACACATATGCCTGACATTACAATAAAAAGTAAACTGCCATAATCGCGTATTATGTTAAAAAAAGTAGGAGTGTCGGTTGTCATCATTCCGAACATTTGTAAGTCGAAAATTGTGTGAACGATTATTACTCCCAATATGCAAAGACCACGGAAAGCGTCCAATTCCCAGATTCTGTTTTTATTAGCCATATAAATCACCTGTTGCATTTTGTTTTCTGACGCATTATACCATTAATCAAAAACGTATGGCAATGATTTAATCATATCTCCCAAATGGTCAGTGTATGTCTTTCTCACTACGGAATGTTCTGCCGTTACATCGACTATCATTTCGCTGCCCCAATTTATATAAATACTTCCCAGTTTATCTGAATATTTTACGGGAGCAGTAAGTTGATTTGTTTCTCTGTGATATGAAGCAGTGATATCTGCTTTTTCCCAATTCGCCAAGGTGATGTAAATATCTTTGTCTATAATACCGTAAACATCATCGGAACGACCTTTTTCGACAGAAAAGTAATCTATGCGCATGCCACGCTCAAAAACTTTGAATGTTCTGAAATTTTGTGAGATATACTTTATTAGTTTTCGACCGTCGCTGATTCTGTTGTTTGAGGAAGGGCAGTTAAGCAGAACAACAACAGCTTGTATTCCATCTGTTTCAATAAAGAAGACGATACATCTGCCGGCCCCGCTTGTGTAACCTGTTTTGCCGCCTGTAACTTCACTGTATTTTCCAAGCAGGGGATTTGTGTTTTTGAGGTTATGTCCATTGAGATATATTGAAGAGGTAGCAATTATTTTACGGAAAAGCGGCTGCTTATATGCTTCTTTTGCAATTAGAGCAAGGTCGTAGGCTGTGGTGTAATGGTTTTCTCTGTCGAGACCGTGGGGTGTTTTGAATTGTGTATTTGAAGCACCGATTTCCGAGGCCCTGTCATTCATCATATTACAGAAATCCTCAACAGAGCCACCTATGTGTTCGGCAAGAGCCACGGCAGCATCATTTCCGGAATTTAACATCAAACCGTAAAGTAAATCGTGTACGGTAATTGTTTCTCCTTCCGCTAAATGCATGGTAGAGCCTTCTGTGTATGCAGCCGCTTGGCTTACTGTAACCGTTTCATAAATATCTTCACAGTTTTCTACGGAAACTATAAAAGTCATTATTTTTGTAGTGCTTGCCATGGGTGCTTTGGAATAGGCGTTTTTCTCATACAGTATGCGGCCTGCGTTTATATCTGTTACTATGCTTTTTGCAGCAGAAAGCTCCGGGGGAGATATGTGGGTGTTATCTTGATTTTTGTTGCCTATACTGTATGTAATTAGTTTGTTAAGGCGTGTTGTAACATCTTTTTCGCTTAGCTGTAATTCCGGCAAGTCGACGGAATGTTTTTCTTTCGCCATGGATGTGTATGCTGAGATTATATATGAAATAGTTATTCCCGTAAGCAGAAGACAAAATATAAGCTTAATGCTTATTTTTTTTAATATGGCATCTTTTAATTTCATAAGAAATCCTCCTCATATGTTGAAAATTTTTGTGACAAGCATTCACTTAAATATTTATATGACACTCCTTAGTAATAAATGACAAAATAAAATAAACCATCATTGAAAGCAGTTTCGGTTTGTGGTAGTATTATCACATTGTATTTTGCAATCAGCTTTAAATTTGAAAGTGGTGTGAAGAAAATGAATTGTGTAGAAAAATCCTATAGCAAATTTGTCAGAATGTTCGTGCTCTTTGCGATGGTTTTTGTAGTAGTTACTGCAGGCTTATCCGTGGGATATGCTGCTGACATGAATGATCCGTACGGAGTTATAGTGTCAGATTTAGAGCAACTTGATGGAGCAAGGCATGCAGAGCTTTCAGAAGGCGTTAAAAACATTATAAAAAGAGCAAGACAACTTTATGAAGTAAAGTGGACAGCACTTTCTGAGATAGAAAGCTATCCCGGCAGCGGACAAAATTTATACTTTCGTGAAGGAGTAGAGTATCAAGGTCTTCCGTATGGTCAGCCTGTTCATAAGGGTGCATACGTTGGCTTTGACAGCACCATAGAAGATTTTGTCAATGAAACTTCTGATGCCAAGAGCAATATGTATACTACATACGGAGAGAATACTTGGTATTATGAGGAGTATGGGGATCCGATAAAATACGGACCGTATTATGCAACAGACTGCAGTGGCTTCGTTTCGTATGCTTGGGGACTTTCAGGTAGAAATACAACAGGTATGATTGCCGAGGTCACTTATAAAAAAGGCGACAAAGAATATGATAACGCGAGATTTCAGTATGTGGGCAGAAAGGTAGAAGATTTAAAGGTGGGATATGCTCTTAATAAGGCTTATTCTCACATTATACTTGTATATGATATTGTTTACGATAAATCAGGTGACATACTTCAAGTGTCTACTTTGGAGCAAACGCCGCCTTTTATGAGAATGCGAGTGTGGGGCGCAGGCGGTAATTCCGGTACGCTTCAGGATCTTCAAAATAAGATTGACGGCAGCGGCTACGATATTATTCGTTATACAGGAATGGATAAAGTTAAATTCGAGCCTTCTGATGCTATGCCTATTAATAAAGAAAAAACAAAAAACAATGTGAGCAATCCTATAAGCTCTACTGTTTCAAATGGTGTTGTTACAGGTGTGGCAACCGTAACAGAAGACACGTATGCTCTTGAAGGATGGGCATACAACGTCAAAAATATAAAGAAAATTGAGTATTCCGTAGACGGTGGAGAGTGGAAAGCCGCCGAAACAGAAGAATGCGGACAGATTTTAAAATACAAGGCTCCGTCAGAAATAAAAATTACTGGAGAACAGAGTGTAAAAGTAAGAGGCAATACTTCTGATGGTTACTACGATATTGCTGAGTTTACAGTGAGAAAATCCGGCGGTGATTACAGTTTTGTGGCTTGCTTCGACGAAATGTCAGGACTCGTTCTTGGTTCTGCAAAAAATTCTGTAATAGAAGCGTCTATTGATTTAGATGAGCCTGACGAGAGTAAACTGACCATGAGAGGTTGGGGAGTATGTACAGAGTCTGTAAGGAGTTTTGAGTACAGGATTGATGATGGTTTATGGACAACACTTGAAACTGATTTCAGACTTGATGTTTATAAGAGTGTTAAAGCGTATAAACAGTATTGCGATGCCTACAATTGTTTTGAAGGCGGCATTGGATTCTCCCATCTTGAGGGTGGCGAGTCCTATACAGTTTATGTTCGAGGCGTGACAGCTTCGAATGATGTTTTCGAGTTTGCCAAAATCACAGTTAATCTTGAAGAGGAAACGATAACGATTTTCGGAATAGAAATGCTTAAGAGTGTATTCAGACTTATATTGTTGGGTGTGATTTTGCTTGTAGTTATAATTGCAGCGATAGTTATTTTCTTGGTTATCAAATCAAAGAAGAAAAAAGCTGCAGTTAGCGGTACAGATGCAACAGAAGAAACAGTAGCAGAAGAGGCGCAAGAAGATGGCGGAAATAATGCTTGACGCATACTTTTTGTGGTGATAAAATGATTATTGTAATTAAATAAAGTTCGGGGAGCTTGTAAGGCAGGCTGAGAGGAAGATATCGATCTTCGACCCTTTGAACCTGATTTGGGTAATTCTAACGCAGGGATGGGACTTAAGCAATTAAGAAATATTCTTACGGGAGTTATCTTCACAGGTATCTCCCGATTTTTTTATTACGCATTGCTGCGCGGCGAATAATTTATTCGAAAGGTTAGTGATAAGTGATATGAAATTATTTATGGGAAAAATATTTGACATCTTTTTTAAAGGCAGTAAGCCTGCTCTATGGGATGATATTGCAGAAAATTGGTTATTGATTTTATGCGTTGTAGTTGCTTTTGCAGCCATTATTGCTGTTTGTGTAGTATTAATCAAAAAGAAGAGGGGAGAAACACCCGTTTCCGAAAAGGCAAAACCTCTTTTTGATGTGCGCTCACTGTCGTTCGCGGCGATGTGTTTGGCTGTCTCTTTTGTTTTGTCTTTTATAAAAGTAGTTGATTTGCCCCAAGGCGGAGGGATTACTCCCGTAAGCATGCTTCCTGTCATACTGTTTGCTTACATATATGGGCCAAAACGCGGCTTTATCGTTTCTTTTGCTTACTTTCTGTTACAATTGTTGCAGGGCGTATATTTCCTGAATGTGGTGCAATTTTTCTTTGATTATTTCTTTGCATTTACAATTATCGGCATTGCGGGATTCTTTAAGAAAAATTTACTTTTGGGAACAATATCGGCGCACTTGCTTCGTTATTTATCTCATGTTATTGCGGCATACGCTTTCTTCCGCGAGTTTAACCAAACCGGCATCAATGACACGGCGTACTGCTTAATTTACAACAGCTTTGTGTTGATTGAAATGGTAGCTTGCATCATAATAATTTTGATACCGCCCGTTAAAAACAGTATTGAAAAGATGAAGCGTAATTTACGCAAATCTGTACGCTGATTACTGCGGATATTCAAAATCAGCGTCTGTACCTGAATAATTTTCTAAAATATGCAGATATTCTCTGCATATTTTTTTTGCGCTTTCTAAATCGAGCTCTCTGTAGTTGCCGCATTCTTCTTCGGAAGCTCCGAACACTTCTCCGCTGTAATTTATTATATCTTTAAGGACTTGCTTTAATATTTTGTAAACAGTTGCCTTTGGCAAGTCTCTTGTGAGTAGGTAAAAACCTGTTCTGCAGCCCATGGGGCCGAAGTAGATTATATTTTGTCCGATTTCACTGTTTCTGATAAAAGTGGCAACCATGTGTTCGGTGGTGTGCATTTCCAAATGACTCATATAATCACCGGCATTAGGCTTTTTAACTCTCAAATCAAAAGTTGTAATATCTCCGTCGATTCTTGAAACATACATACCCGGTACTATTTTATTGTGATCTACTTGAAAACTTGTTATTCTTTCCATAATCATGATAACTCCTTTAGAAATATTGGAAATTATAGCAGACCGGAAAAGGAAAAGCAAAAATAAATATTGATACCCATATCCCTTAAAGATTTTCTGCCATAATTTGAAAAAACGGCAGAAAATTTATTTCACATAAGAAAAAATTCTGCCGAAATCTAAAAAAACGGCCGAATTTTTCTCGACGGAAAGTGAAAAAACTTGCGTAGCCCAAGAAAATTCTGCCGGAATCCTAGAAAACGGCCGAAAATTTATCTCATATAAGAAAAAATTCTGCCGTAATTTGAAAAAACGGCCGAAAATTTCCGTAGGGAAGATATTGACATAGGTAAAATATTAAGTATAATGATATTGATAATGATTATTGTTATTGTTTGATGTTTAGGAGGGTGAATATGAAAAAATACAGCAGACAAAGAGAGGCACTTTTGACTGAACTGCGCAGCAGGTACGACCACCCCACGGCAGAGGACTTATATGTAAGCCTCAGAAAAGTTATGCCAAACTATAGTCTCGGCACAGTTTACAGAAATCTTGCAGATTTAAGCGCAGAAGGAATAATTTTAAAAATAACTTCAGGTTACGGACCGGAGCGTTATGACGGAAATATTAAACCACATGGACATTTCACGTGTAAAAAGTGCGGTAAAGTATATGACCTTGCAGGTTTTTATGAAAAAAACATCAATGGACAAAAAATGATAGAAGAACTGCAAAACAGCGAAGCGGCCAAAGATATTTCAAGCATTAACGAAATACGAATAATGCTTTACGGTACTTGTACAAACTGTTAAATATAAAATAACGCAAACAACTGAGCATTTGAACCCTTCAAATCATATATTAAAAATGAGATGATATATGATATTGAAGGGTTTTTTATGATATATATGGATAATGCGGCAACCACATGGCCAAAGCCGCAGAAAGTAAAAGAAGCAGTAACAGAAGCATTGGAAAATGCAGGCAATCCCGGGCGCGGTACACACCAATATTCCGTATGGTCCTCGGCAAAATTAGATGAGGTAAGACGCCAAACCGCAAGGTTGTTCGGAATACAAGACCCCTTACAAATTTCGTTTACACTAAATGCTACACATGCACTGAATATCGCTGTGAATTTGTGCTACGGTAAAATACTAACCACATCGATGGAGCATAATTCCGTCCTGAGACCAACGGTAACGCGGGGATATTACAGTATAGTGGAGGCAGGTCCGGAAGGCAGCATTGATTTAGAAAAAATTAAAAATAACATCACAGCATTAACAGGTGCTGTAATAATGACACATGCCTCGAATGTAACAGGAGAAGTTTACGACATTGCACAAATAGGAGAGTTTTGTCGAAAGAAAGGCGTACTGTTTATTGTGGATTGCGCCCAAAGCGCAGGGATAGTCCCAATAGATATTCAGGAGATGAACATAGATATTTTATGTTTTACAGGTCATAAAGGGCTTTTCGGCACACAGGGCGTCGGCGGAATATTTGTATCACCACATATAAAAGTAAGACCGTATATGTCAGGCGGTACAGGTAGCCACAGTTTTATGCTTAAGCAGCCTACAGAAATGCCGGATTGCTTTGAGACCGGCACGGTTAATACCCATGGAGTGGCAGCTTTGGGGGCAGGAGTGGAGTATGTAACAAAAATAGGCATAAATAAAATGCAAGAAATTCATACAGCACTGTGGAAATATTTTTCAAGCGAAGCACGAAAAATAAAGGGCATAAAAGTATATGGCCCCGACGATGAAGTTAGAGGAACAGCAAAGTTAAACACAGGAATACTTTCATTAAACATAGACGGAATGGAACCTGCCGCGGTAAGTGCTGAGCTTGCTCAAAACGGAATATGCACAAGAGCAGGCTTTCACTGTGCGCCGCTTGCACATAGAACATTGGGGACAGATACGTGCGGCGGTACGGTGCGATTCAGTATGAATCATTTAAATACAAAAAAAGAGATAGATACAATACTAAATGTGTTGCAAGAGATAGTTTAAAGAGATATAATTCTTAAAACAAAAGGAAGGTAATAAAATGAAATTTGCAGTAAACACATATAGCTTTTCAAAAGCAAAAAAAGAAGACGGCAGCCCGCTTTCGCAATTTGAGATGATAGACGCAGCAAAAGCAATGGGCTTTGATGCGGTAGAAATAGTTGGACTTATGAATGGAGAAGAAAATCCTATAGAATATGCCCAAAAATTGAAAGATGCAGCAAAATCAGCCGAAATTGAAATATCTTGCTATACTATCGGAGCGGACATGCTTTTGGATGGAGAAGTAGAAAGAGTAAAAAAAGAAGTAGATATAGCAGAAGTTTTAGGTGTGCATTTTATGAGACACGATGCGTCTTGGGCGTGTCCTGAGGGAAAAACACTTGAAGACGTGCTACCGACCATTGCTGATGGCTGCAGAGAAATTACGGAATATGCCGAGAAGAAAAACATACGCACCATGTCGGAAAATCACGGACACTTTATGCAAGACAGTGACAGAATGGTGGCACTGTATAATAAAATAAATCATCCTAATTACGGATTGCTTTGTGACATAGGTAATTTTATTTGTGTGGACGAAGAAAATACAGCAGCAGTAAAAAATGTTGCACCTTATGTAATTTATGTGCATGCTAAAGATTTTTTGAGAAAAACAGCAGAAGAATGTGCGGACGGCGTTCCGGAGGGTTATTATCCTACGAGAAGCGGTAAGAATTACAGGTGCGGCACGATAGTAGGAGAGGGAGTTATAAATGCAAAAGAATGTATAAAAATACTTACAGAGCAAGGTTATGACGGATATATTTCCGTAGAATTTGAAGGACTGCAAGAACCGATGTATGCAATCAAAAAGGGACTTGAAAATGTAAAAAGTTACATAATTCGTACTTGATTTAAAAGAATGAAAGATGTACAATGAGCTGTGGGCGTTTTGCCCACAGCATTTTTGTTTAAATATTACTAAGATAAGGTGGCGTTTTTTGAAATGAATTTTTTAGAACAGATTTGTGAAAGAGCAAAGAAAGACATTAAAACAATCGTTCTTCCTGAGAGTGAAGATATCCGTACAATAAAGGCAGCGGCCATGGTACAAGAAAGAGGTATTGCAGATATCATTTTGGTAGGCGATCCTGATAAAATCAGCGAATTGGCAGCAGGCTTGGATATTTCAAAATGCAGAATTGTAAATCCTGTTACATACGAGAGATTTGATGAATATGTAAATGCTTTCTATGAGCTCAGAAAAGCAAAAGGAATGACACCTGAAAAAGCAGAAGCTATAATGAAGGACTATGTATACTTTGCTACAATGATGGTTAAAATGGGCGAAGCAGACGGTATGGTTTCCGGTGCGGCACATTCCACAGCAGACACAGTAAGACCTTCACTTCAAATTCTTAAGACAAAACCCGGCACAAGCATGGTTTCAGCATTCTTCGTTATGGTAGTACCGAACTGTGAGTATGGTGCTAACGGTATTTTCGTATACGCAGACAGTGGTCTTGTTGAAAATCCTTCATCAGAGGGACTTGCTGATATAGCTATAGAGTCAGCAAAATCATTTAAACAGCTCGTTCAAGAGGATCCTATCGTTGCAATGCTTTCATACTCAACATACGGCAGCGCAAAGAGTGAACTTACAGAGAAAGTTATCGCTGCAACAAATATAGCAAAAGAAAAAGCTCCTGAGCTTATGCTCGACGGAGAGCTCCAGGCAGACGCAGCTTTGGTTCCTGCTATCGGACAATCAAAGGCTCCGGGAAGCCCTGTTGCAGGTCATGCAAACGTACTTGTTTTCCCTGACCTTAACTGCGGTAACATTGCATATAAACTTACACAGAGACTGGCTAAAGCAGAAGCTTACGGACCTATCCTTCAAGGTGTTGCAAGACCTGTTAACGACCTTTCAAGAGGTTGCTCGGCAGAAGACATCGTAGGTGTTGTAGCTATTACTGCAGTTCAGGCTCAAGAATAATTTTTACGAGTTATAAAGACTCAGAAAGGCGGAGAGTTATGAATATTTTAGTTATTAACTGCGGTAGTTCATCACTTAAATATCAGCTTATCGATTCATCGAATGAGAATGTTCTTGCTAAAGGACTTTGCGACAGAATCGGTATTGCAGATTCATTTATTAAGCAAACAGTAACAGGTAAGGATGCAACAGTTATTAATGTTGACCTTAAAGACCACAATATTGCTATTGCAGAGGTTGTTAAAGCTTTGACAAGCAAAGAACACGGCGTTATAGAAAGCCTTGCAGATATTTCTGCTGTAGGACACAGAATAGTTCACGGCGGAGAGAAATTCTGTGAGTCAGTTATTATTGATGATGAGGCAATGAAGGCAATTGAAGATTGCGTACCCTTGGCTCCTCTTCACAATCCTGCAAACATAATAGGAATTAAAGCTTGTCAGGCTGCTATGCCCGGTGTTCCTCAAGTAGCAGTATTTGATACAGCTTTCCATCAGACAATGCCGAGCGAAGCATATATGTATGCGCTTCCTTATGAGTATTATACAAAGCATGGTATTCGTAAATACGGTTTCCACGGTACATCACATAAGTATGTTGCAGAACGCTGCGCTGCACTTATGGAGAAACCTATTGAGGATCTTAAGATTATCACATGCCACATAGGAAACGGCGGCAGCATTGCAGCAGTTAAAGGTGGCAAATGTATGGATACATCAATGGGCTTTACTCCTCTTGATGGTCTTGAAATGGGAACAAGAAGCGGTATTCTTGATCCTGCAGTTGTTCTTTTCCTTATGGATAATGAGAATCTCTCTTCAAAGGATATGAATACTGTTCTTAATAAAAAATCAGGTCTTGCCGGTGTTTCAGGCGTAAGCAGTGACATGAGAGATGTAACAGCAGCCGCAAAAGAAGGCAACGAGAGAGCTAAATTGGCACTCGATATTTTTGCATACAGAGTTAAATCATATATCGGTCAGTATGCAGCAGTTATGAATGGTGTAGATGCTATAGTATTTACTGCAGGTATTGGTGAAAACGATATTGCAACTCGTCTTGCTTGTGCAAGCGGACTTGAGTATTTGGGAGTTTCCGTTGACGCTGATAAGAATAACGTAAGAGGCGGCGAGGTGGAGATTTCCGCAGACGGTTCAAAGGTAAAAGTTTTTGTAATTTCTACAAACGAAGAACTTGCAATAGCAAGAGAAACTGCCAGATTAACAAAATAAAAATTATGCTTGACATTAAGAGCAGAGGTGTTTATAATACCATCTGTTGCTTTATGAGCATAAGACTGTTACGGCAGTGTAATACACGGGAGGTGTAAATAAGATGATTTGTCCTAAGAGAAGATGGTCCAAGGCGAGAACTCGCACAAGAAGAGCAAACTGGAAATTGGAGGCTCCCAATCTTGT
>JAFWZH010000215.1 GCA_017522515.1 Clostridia bacterium | reverse complement strand
CTGAAAGCATTATGGGATACAATGATGATGAGATGAAAAAGCTCTTATTCTCTGAAATAGAGTGTATAACTGTTGTTGATAAAAAGGTAATAGCTGTCGATACGAAGGGAAAACGCTACCGTATTCAGGAAAGACTTCGTGATTTAGAGAATATTCTGCCTTCTTATTTTATACGCATCAACAAATCTACCCTTGCCAACGAACACCGCATTGAGCGATTTGATGCTGTGTTCAACGGCGGTGTGGATGCAGTATTCAGATGCGGTTATCGTGAGTATGTTTCAAGGCGTTGCTTTTCACAAATAAGAAGGAGGTACGAAGGAATATGAAAAGATTTATTACGGAATTTTTCCGCAGAGGTCTGATGGCTTGCGGTTTCGGTCCGATCGTTCTTGCTGTTTTATATCTGATTCTGCATTATAAGGGTCTAATAGATACACTAACTGTTAATCAGGTCTGTACAGGTATTTTTTCAATAACTGTACTTGCCTTTACAGCAGGCGGTATGAATGCTGTTTATCACATAGAACGCCTACCCTTGATGTCGGCAATTTTGATTCACGGTATTATCTTATATTTCAGCTATTTAGGTGCTTATCTGCTTAATGATTGGATTGAATGGGGTGCAACTCCAATTTTGGTTTTCTCAGGTATTTTTGTTGTAGGCTATTTGGCAGTTTGGGCAATTATTTATTGCGTAACTAAACGAAATACTAAAAAGCTTAATGAAATGCTGAAAGAAAAGCAGCAAGGTCTAATAGATAATAAAGGACAGTCCAATTAAATGTTTTTAACTGCTCTCTCCGTGGGAGCAGTTTCTTTTTGTCAAAACCGCTGCATAATGAAAAATAATAAAAAAATAGTGTAATATTAGTGGACTTTCATTCCTTTGGAAAATATTTATTTTTTCAAGACACCCGTTTTTGAGTAAAAATAGCACCTTGTACTACGGGCAGAATGCACCGATTTTTAATGGAAATTTTGCTGACGGGGTACTGTTCGTTTTGCCAATTTCTATCGTCTGATTTGCCAAATTTTTATTATACGAGCCGAAGAAGAAAATCACTTCAACTCTTTAGCTTTGCACATTCTAAAGAGATATTGCAAACACTTTACTAACCGAAGAAGAAATGCGTTGTTTTATCAGCCTTTTACACTCAGCAATCCACCTTACATACTTAAAGTTACTACTAACTAAATTAAAGATATATTTTCTTCTTCTCGGTCGGTATATATCTCAGTCTTACTCTACTCAGTCTTATTACTTGCGACTTTTACGGAGGCTCAACGCTTATTTTCGGTATATCTAAAACATAAAGCTTTGCAGGTTTTCCTTTGCCCTGATATTTACGACGGAGCAGATTGTGTTTTTCAAGCTCACGCTGTAATCGTGTGGCTTTGTCATGTCCGCAGCCGAGTTTTCCACTTGTTTCGGCAATGGTATAAAAGATAAAGACTTCTCCGTTTTTATCACACCAACCGTTTATTGCTGATAACTGCATCCTGTCGAGCATCAAGCCATAAAGCAGCTTCGCCTCTGCAGATAAATCCTTGTACTCATCTGTAAATAACACCTTCGGCATTTTGAAAAAGATTTTGCTTTGCGGTTCTTCGTAAACAATATCAATGTTCAGATTCATCACACTCCTTTTTATTTTCGGTAGCGGCTACCAAAAATTGTTTGATTATCTTTCGCCCATCCGATGCAAGTCGGTTACGGCTTGTCCTGCGATATTGATTAGTTCTGTATTATTGGGTATTTGGTTTGATTCTTTCAACGTCATTCGTATTTTACGTATGGCTTTTTCTATCTCTCTGCAAGTGCATCCGCTTTTCAAAGCGGCAATTGCAAGATTGGTAATATACACACAGTGGCTCGGCTCGTGATGGTCTTGTACTAACATCCGTCCGATTTGTTCAAGAATTCCGTATTTTGATTTTATTGTCCATGTTGTTTCGTCAGAATACCAAAGTAATGACTTGTCGGGAATTTCGGCAGCCGCTTCCGAAATCAACTGAGCAGCTTTGTCCACATACATTGAGTTAACGGCTTGTCTGCGACTGCATCTGCCATTTGGTACATCAAGCCTCGGTCTGCCACGCCCACGCTTCTTTTCTTCCATTTGTATTCCTCCTTTAATGTAGCTTTTCGGGTTGAATTTTGATGATTTTTCCTTTGTAACGGGGTTAATTTTGTTGGTAGGGTAATTTCACATTAAGGGTGCCGTAAAAGTCTCTTTTTGCCGTTTTGCCCGAAATAGTTCCTGCCCCGGAATTTCACCGCAGCGTCTTTACGCTCGCTCTTACGAGGTCTTGGCGTAGTATCACTTTCGGACGATCATTCAATTTTCAAGGTACATATAAATAAAGGTTTTTAGCAAAAAGAAAAAGCACCGCACGAACTCGAATGGACATAGTTATCCCACATCCAATCGACTTTCGTTACGGTGCTTGGGTAGCATAATCTTACGATTATCTCCGCATACGCGATTTAGAAAGTGGGTTCTTTCTTCTCTGCAACACGAATATGTAGGTTCTTGCTGTGTTGCTCTTTTGAAAGATATGTACATTCGACTTCATACGGTGCCAAATAGTCCTCTGATGACCTTGCATCACGCTTAAAGTCGCAAATTTATTAAATTGTGGTTATCAGTATAGAACAAACGCTTCCAACAGTCAATAGGGTTTTGGAAAGTCGTTTTAAGGTGTTGATTCTGCTCAACACCTTTTTGTATAAATTTGGTTAAATCTGTTGAATTAACGGGCATAAAGTGATATACTTTATTTTGTATAAGTATATCTTAATTTGATTTATCAAAAAGGAGTACACAATGGATAACGATTCAAAGTTAAGACCTTTATATCTTGCTAAAATTTTATATGAGCAGACCGACGAGGAGCATTATCTCACAACCGTTCAGCTTATTAATATTCTTGAAGAAAAGTACGGTATCAGTGCTCACCGTCAGACGATAAAATCTGAAATTGAGCTTCTTCGCAAGTTCGGTATAGAAATAGAGGAAGTAAAATCCGTTCAGAACAGATACAACATCTGCTCCCGTGAGTTTGAAAACTCTGAGCTGAAGCTTCTTATAGATGCTGTTGAATCAGCAAAATTCATTACCGCCCGAAAAAGCAAGGAGCTTGTTGCAAAGCTTAGCTCTCTTGCAGGTGATTACGGTGCTGAAAAACTGAAGCGTAATGTCTGCTGTGAAGGACGAATCAAGTCGGATAATGAAAGAATTTATATCATTGTTGATACAATAAATGAGGCTATCAATGAGGGTAAAAAGATTTCTTTCCCGTACTTTCAGTACAACGTAAAAAAGCAGCATCAACTCAAACACGATGGTGAAGCTTATGTACTTTCACCTTTACATCTTGTATGGAATGGAGACTTCTATTATTTAGTCGGTGTTGCAGAAGATAATTCCATAAGAAACTTCCGTGTTGACCGTATTGCAAAATGTCCGACAATTCTTGAAGAAAATTCAAGTCAGACTCCCGAAGATTTCAATATTGATGATTACATAAACACAACCTTCCGTATGTTTAATGCCGAACATACAGATGTTGAGCTTCTGTGCGAAAACGATGTTATTGATTCGATAATTGACCGTTTTGGTGAAAACATTGAAATAACGGAAGCCGCTACCGAAAATTTCAAAATAACGGTAAATGTAGCTACCAGCCATATATTCTATAGTTGGATATTCGGCTTTGGTGGTAAGGTAAAAATTCTCGGACCTGATGCGGTTAGAGAGGAATATGTAGCGATGTTGGATAAAGCACGAGAATCGACGTGTCTACATAAAAAATAATTTAACGATTCAGTATCAAAAAATGTAATTATTATAAATTTATTATGTTGTATATATTCATAACTAATGTTCTTTTGTAGATATTTGCAATATAATAAAGACAAAACAAATTTATTAGGTGGATTAAAATGAACAAATCAAAATATGTATTTTTAATAATGTTTTTTGGTTATATTACCATTGCTGTTTTGAAGGCTTTTAATGTTACATCCGTTGGTGATGAAATTTTATTGGGATTATCTCTTTGTGCGATGACTATGTCTTTAAGTGATTGTGTTTCAATCAGTAAGGTGATTTTGATTAAAGCAAATCAATCAAAGTACATAGCAAAAGTAACTTCTATATTTATAAACACAAAACTTGAACAAAACAATCAGTTTTACAGCACGAGCGTTAATATTAGAAATGTCAAAAAAAATATAGAGTTAACTAATAAAGGTTATGAAAAATCGCAACACCCCGCGCTGTATGATAATAAAAAACTTATAAAATTATTGAGAATAATAGAAATAATTTTATTTACGATATCAATTTTTATTTTTGTGATGACTCCTTTTGCGAAGATAAGTGTTGAAACATCCACAAAAGCCACGGTTTTTATCACATTAGTTGCGTTTGGTTTCATGTGTTTAAATATATTTTTGTCTGAAATTGATGCAAAAAAATCTGAGAAAATTCATAATTTCTTTAACAATTCGCAAATAATTATAAACAGCGTCTTTCCTGATTTTTCAAATTTTTTGAGCAACCAATTATATTATAGAGAAGATCTAATTGCTGCTGAAGAAGCACATAAAGAAAAGATAAACCAAGAGACAAATGAAGATAAAATAAATAATATTGAAGAGTTGTAATGTTTAAGATAAATAATAATTTTATTGTAGTTATTTTTTATTATGATTTCAAAGAAATAATGAAAGGCAGAGCATAATATAATGAGTACAAACATCTCAAAACAAAAGCGTGAGGATTTACTCGCCAAAATTAAAGAAATACGCACCTTTATTTCTGCTGCACCGCAGGATGAAAATACAGATAATCTTTTGTCATACCTTTCTGAGCTTGAAAAAGATGTTAACGGTAAGAAATATGGTCTTGTGTTTGAAGAGCACCGTGAGGAAATTGATGAAGTACTTGACACTCATACGCCTGTTCTCACAGAAGATGAAGACCTTTTCATCGATAACGGCGGACAGATGAATTTTCTTATTGAGGGCGATAATCTTGCCTCGTTAAAATTGCTTGAAAAAACACACAAAGGCAAAATTGACCTTATATACATAGATCCGCCGTACAATACATTAAGTGAAGGATTCATTTATTCTGATGTTCAAATAGATAAAAATGATACTTTCCAACACTCAAAGTGGTCGTCATTAATATATCATCGATTGAAACTATCTAAAAAGTTGCTGTCTAATAAAGGTGTAATATTTATTTCTATTGATGACAATGAGTTGTATTCATTAAAATTCCTATGTGATGATGTTTTTGGAGCAGATAATTATATTTCTACCATCGCTGTAATTGTAAAACCCGAAGGACGCCGTTACGGTGCGTTCGCAAAAACTCATGAATATATTTTGGTTTATGCTAATGATATAAACAATATAGAATTAAATGAAATTGAAGTTGAAGGGGCTGAATATAAATATTATGATGAATTGGGTGGCTTCAACTTAAAGGGATTAAGAAACCGAAATGTGCAAGCATTTAATTCTACAAACCGACCTAATCTTAGATATCCTTTTTATGTTGATATTGAAAATCCGAACAAAGATGGATTGTGTATTGTTTCAACAGAGCCTCAAAACGGTTTTATTGAAGTCTGGGCAAGCACTGTTGATGGATTGGAAAGTGTTTGGCGTTGGGGTAAAGAGACAGCAACAACAAAAATAAATGAACTTGTTGCATACAGAGGCAAGGATAATGAAATTCGCATTTTCCAAAAAGAAAGAAAACTTACCCAAACGGCAAAAACCATTTGGGACGGCAAAGAGTTTATTTCACAAAAAGGCACCAAAGAAATACAAGCAATATTAGGAAAAGGGAAATTTGATTTTCCTAAACCTTTAGAACTTATAAGTCGTGTTGTTAAAATTGGTTCTAATGAAAATACTACTATTCTTGATTTCTTTGCAGGCAGTGGCACAACAGGACAGGCTGTTATGAAGTTAAATGCAGAAGATGGTGGTAATCGTAGATACATCCTTTGTACAAATAACGAAAACAATATCTGCCGTGATGTTACCTATGAACGCATAAAGCGTGTTATTGACAAAGAAGGATATGAAGCAAGTCTTAAATACTACAAAGTGGATTACATTCCCGTCAGTGAGCGTATGTATTATGAGTATGCCGACGAGCTTCTTCGACACATCAGAGAACTTGTAGAACTCGAAAATGGTGTTAATTTCACTAACAATGCGGAAATAGCCATTGTTCTTACCGAAGAAGAACTTGAAGATTTCATTTCGAATATTGAAGATTTCTCAAAGTGCAAAAAGCTCTATATGGGACATGACCTCTTACCTACCGAAGAACAGGAACAGGCTATATCCTTACGCAAAATAGAGGTCAATATAATTCCTGATTATTTGCTTATGTGTGATAAAGAAGCAATAGAAGTGCAAAAAATTTTGCCGTTCCTATCCGACACTTGGCCATTGTGTCGGATAGGTCGGGCGGTTATTCGGGCAAGTCAATCTTGCCGACAAAGCTGTAATAAATCTCAATG
>JAFWZH010000214.1 GCA_017522515.1 Clostridia bacterium | reverse complement strand
CCGCCAAAATCACATCTGACAGTTTCATAATCATATTTGTACATCGATGATATTCTCCTTTATAAAAAAGAATTCAAATTATTTTAGTTTATTCTTGTTTTTTACATATACTGCAATAGAGGCAATAAATACGATAATAAATGCACACGAAGCGATTATTATGAATACAGGGAGGTTATCACAAACACGGCTAAAAATTGTTTCATTATGCAATTGATAACTTACCGAAAGAGTTTCATCGTCAAAAAGTAAATTTCTTCGACTAGCATTATATTCATTTTCGTCATCAAGAATATTTTCATCTTTGAATTTCTCTGCTTCTTCTTCGGTTTTAAAATACAGGACTTCTTCGTCCTTAAATTCTGTTGAAGTTAGATTATAAACACCGTTGTCGTACGCGAATTTTTCTCCAGACGGAACAACATATAAAATATATTCTTTAGTTTCGTCAAAATAATCCTCATAAGTAATTTTATATAAGGTTTTTTCTCCGGTTACGTAACCCTTTAATTTGTAGTATTCTCTTTCTGCTTCTTCTTCGCTGTCGTACTGATAACCTACACCGTCAGGATAGCTATAAATTGTGTGAGTCGAAGTTTCGTGCCAAGCAAAAATAAAAGGCAAAAGAAATGATACTAAAACAACAATGACGAGAATAATCGCAGTATTTTTAATATGTTTTTTGCGATAATACTTTTGTTCAGGAGAAAGCCCTTTTTCGGCAAGGTCAAACTTTTTATATAAAAACGAACGAACAAAATATGCAATTAAACAACCGATAACAGCAGTTGCCGGCAATGCCACAAAAAGAAAAGACGGAGCATCCATTAGAATATCAAGTAGTAGACCTTCTAATGTTACCGCTATCAAAAAAGCGATACAGGTAATATACTTTATGCATTTCTGTATGTTTTTCTCTACTGTTTCATTTTCAGAAATATGGTCACTGCTTAATCCGGAAATAAAATTATTAAAAGCAATCAGAGTAACTGCTATAGAAACAGCACACAAAATTAATATGATTGCATAGCCAAACCATAACACATTGTAATTGTAAATAATATCGCAAATTATGTAAGCCATTATAAGAGCTACGCTACTAAGAACAATTGAAATAATAGAGTTGTTAGTGAATTTAACAATTGCCTTTTCAATTAAAAATTTAATTCTTTCAGTGCTTTTAACATCTGCTTTTTCTTCATCAATTTCTTTTGCTATTTTTTCACCACGCAAAAGCTCATCGACAGAAACTGAATATAATTCGGCAATCACAGGTAGCATAGAGATTTCAGGATAACCTTCATTACACTCCCATTTACTAACAGTTTTGTTTGACACATTTAACTTATCTGCAACTTGTTGTTGAGTTAATCCGTTTGCTTTTCTTAGTGCTGCCATAAAAGAACCCATAGTTTTCTTTTCCATGTTATATACTCCTTTGTTGTTTTTATGTTTATATTCTCCAACAAAGAGACATGTTTTTCAACACATTGTTAGTGGAATTTGTCTGCGATTCGTGGACTATAAGTAAAAATATCTAAAT
>JAFWZH010000027.1 GCA_017522515.1 Clostridia bacterium | reverse complement strand
TACATACTCAATACCATATTTGCAGAGACAGAGACCCCAATAGGCTTCTGCTTCGGTAGGAAATTCAGCGATAATGCTTTCATAGATGCTGGCAGCACGGTCAAACTCACTTGCGATACGCAATCTGTTTGCTCTATTGAACAGGTTTGTTTTCTTTTCATCGTCGGCGTTAGGTACAGTCTGAGTGGTTCCACAAAAGTCACACTCGACAATTTTCATTCCCTCTGTAACAGAGAGGTCGCCGCCACACATTTTACACTTCAGTATAGCCATAAACAAAGCTCCTTTTTGCAACATAATCGGCATTATGTTGTAATGCTGTATTAGGAAATAAAGAATTTTCGAAATTCTCAAAGTTGTTATCCATATAATCAAGTAAAAAAAGAAAGCTTTTGCCAAAACAAAAGTAAGAGCTTATTGATAAATAATTTGATTTTTGAGCAATCATACAAAAATCGACATAAATGGTTGTTTTTCGAATCGCGATGTTATATAATTATTTTGATACATTCGTTGTAATATGTTTTTTGTTTTGATTGTTTACAACATAATGCCGATTATGTCATTTTCTCATTGTTTCAATTTCGATTTTTATATTATCAACCTCATACTTTCCAACTTTTTCCTATGCTCATCACCGGTTGAAATTATATAAATTCTCGTAGTATTTATATTGCTGTGGCCGAGAATGTCGGCAAGCTTGGCAATATCCTTCTCTATTCCGTAGAAAGTACGAGCAAACAAGTGGCGCAGATTGTGCGGAAAGACTTTCCGTGTGCTCACTCCTGCTTCGTTGCAAAGGTTTTTCATTTCACGCCAAATATTAGTACGGCTCATTGGCTTACCGTTTCGAGTGACAAATATGGCGCCTGACGTAATTTTGTGCTCTGCTGCATAGCGGAGTAATTTCTTTTGTAATTCACGGACTATAAAAACAGAGCGAGTTTTTCCTTTAAGGGAAACAACAGCCGCCCCGTGCCTAACTGCCTCGACAGTTATATATGGCAATTCGCTTACGCGTATGCCTGTGCTGCAAATTGTTTGTATTAATAGGCAGAGTCGTTCGTTGCCTTTTTGTTTGGCAGTATTCACCAGACGTAAATACTCTGCTTTGGTGAGTTCTTTTTCCTCCGGGCAATATATTTGGCGTTGTAACTTTATTGATTTTACTTTTAATTCGTGCCAACCGAGGAAGGCAAATAAGCTGTTTATCGATGCAAGCATAGAGTTTATGCTTCGTACAGCATAATCGTCTGTAATTAATTTTGATTTATATTCGATAACCTTTTCTTTTGTAATGTTATCTTTGCCTAAAAATTTCACAAAAGTTGCCACATCGCGAGCATACTTTTCTATAGTGTTTTGACTTTTTTCTTCTGCTTTAAGCCACGCATAAAACCCCTGAATATCTTCACCTGTTAAAATTCTCTCCATTTCAATACCTCCGGATAATTTTTGTTATATATTTTATCCAAAAGGTAGCAATGTACAAAATTTACTTTGTGTTTTGAATTTATTGTATTCTTTAAATTCTTTCAATAAGGTAATTTATCTTTTGATAAACATCTTGTTTAATGCGTGCAATTTCATCCTGATCTGCAATTTCAAGTAAATCAATAACAGTCCGAACCGGTGATGTTATGAGTGAATCGTTGATTTCACGATAAAACCTATATGAAGTTTCGTCATGAGGAACAGTAATTATATTTTAGCAAAACTGTTTTTTTGCCAATTGTATCTATTGGTTTTTAGTAAAGTTTTGTTTCATCAAAACACACCCTTTCACTGATTTGGTGGAACTGTTATATTCTGTGAAAGAATTCCCATATTTTATGACTCTAGCAAATACTTATACTATTCATTTTTTCTTTTTTACAACAAACGGACGGCTCAAGCGAACCATCCGTTTCTATTTATCTGCCACTTCTTCTAATGCCTTAAAATCACAACAGAACTTAACCACCTTTCCGGTTGCCATCTGTTTGTCATACAACTTGTTGGCTTTTCCAATAACTTCATTAATTATCTTCAAACAAAAAGAATATTCCTTATTTAGCAAGTCCTTATATTTTTTGACATCATCGGTATCTGCGTCCTCAGGATTAATATTTACCCTACTGAAAACACCATCCACAATCGGAATCATCTTCTTGATATCTATAACAGAAAGAATATGTTTTACATTATCTCCTTCTGCTGCCACCCAAATATCGCCATGTCCCATACTAGACTTCTTTGCCATCTCATAAATCAAATAGCATTCTTTATCAACATTTTTCCATGTCTTATGCTTCTCCTTGGCTGAAGATAACGGAATTACATATTTTGTGTCATTTTTATTTATCAAAATTCCTATGTATGGCTTATTCTCATAACCGCTTGACTTGTAATATACCTCTGAGCATGCATCATGTAGCTTTTTAAGGTAGCCCTGATCAATATTGATAAATGTCAACTTTTCCTCTAAGGTAAACACGATACTGCTCCTTCGTATTTTTAGTTAAAAAATATGGGAAGACTAATCTTCCCACTCGTTAATGTTCATCTCTTTACGGATTGATTACCGAAGGTTAATGGAGACCTTCTTTAATGTTCATCTCTTCTATGGTTCAAGACCATAAGGTTAATGGAGACCTCTCTATAATTATAATATGACAATTAGCAGGCCGTGTCAACTACATATTATAAATTTATTTTTCCCAAAAGCAACTGCGTTATTCCATAAGCCTAAAAAACACCTGCAACACTTACTGCGCACGAAGATTTTTCTTTGTCGCCATACTGCGAATAGCCCCTTTTAGTTGTTCAGGAGTTTTCATCATAATACCTCCATATATGTTCTGATTTTATCAACGATACCGAAAACCTTACCATATTTAAGCAACTTTCGACTATCAGGATTTGATTTAAAATAACATTTAATTGCTTGCGTATAGATTTGAATATCCACTTGATCTTTGTTTCGAATCAAATCGCAAATACAACGTTCCTTATCATAAAGCTTGACCCTTGCACCTTGCGGTGATACTGTTTCTGTAATACCTATTTCATAAAGCTCTTTGTCTACATAATGACATCGCAAATTTATATTATCCTTTTTGAGTCTGCTAACATTAGTTCCGCGAGGAAGTGTGATGTCAAATATATGAG
>JAFWZH010000213.1 GCA_017522515.1 Clostridia bacterium | reverse complement strand
CATTAACAGTTATGTCATAATCCCCATAAAAACCTGAAAACTCTAAAGCACCGTTTTCGTCGGTTTCAGCAGTAATGCAGGTGTTCCATTCGCGTTTAATTAAATGTTCCAAAGTGTAGTAGGATTTCTTTTTGCGCATATATTCATCAATCAGGCAACCAAGGCAATCTCCCTCATTTTCCCAGGCATCCCCATCCTTAAGATTCCAGTATATGATGCCTTGCATATTGGGAATGCTGAACCATAGTCTGTATAATTTTTCAAGGATTTCTGCCTGAAGCTCTTCGCCTTCATCCTTGCTCATCCCTTCATAAACTGAAGGAATGGTTATTTCGGATATATACATAGGTATGCCGAGAGTGGACATCTTATGATATGTTTTATAGATGTTTTCAATGCTTGCGTCACCTGAAATATGTCCTTTAACACAGTCGTGGCCATTAAAGAAATGGAACTGAAAACCGATTGAATCGAGGCGTATTCCCTCTTCAAGAAGTTTTTTGTTTTCTTCGTAATACTTCCGAGCATATTCCCCATAGTTTACATGGGTGGTTTCGTTTCGTTCCATGATACATATATCGGAGAAGATTTCACCGGCTGTTTTGAGCATCCATTTAACAAAATCCTCTATGGGAACGGGAAGCCATGACATATTCCTCCATGACCCAAATGTTGCATAGGATTCGTTTACAACGTCAAACAGATAATATTTTCCGTCGTACCTTTTTGCAACCTCTTTTACATAGTCAATCCATCTTTCCTTAAGAACGTCAAAATCATTAGGCACCCAGTCGGGAACCCAGCGTCCGCAAAACAACGGCTGTCCTTTTGCTTTCATATTGTTTTCTTTTGCAAAGTTAAGTACAAGGTCAGAAGGCGGTCTTCTGTATATTTTTTCACTGTTTTCCTCAAATCTGAATTTCCCGGGTTCAGTCTCCATAACACCCCAGCAAAAAGTTGTTGTTATAAAGTTGAACAAATTTGAAACAGCGTCACGGTATTCCTGTTCTTTTTCTCCCATATCGCCAATCATAAGAGCACTTGTACCAAAATCAAAAGCGTGCTTTTTCTGTTCTGCTTTGATTGTTGCGGAAACAGGTGTGCCATCCTTATTTAAAACCTTGATTTTAAAATTACCCTTACGGTATTTTTCTATATTTGCATTAATCTCAGGCAATAATGATTCGTAGGTTTTTCTGTAATTATTAATTGATTCTTTCATAACATTCTCCTTAAAGCGCAGTCTGGGTGTCGTTAGGATCGCCATTTATTGCAAGGTCATATTCAAGAGACCAATCGAGTCCACGATATCCCTCACCACGAGGGTCGTTTTTAATAAATTCCATAAGCATATCAAGCATCTCTGCCGTCCGGAAATCGTTCACCTTTCCATTGAGGAGTTAGTGCAATTATATCTTCCTTTACGTTAAAATGCATTTTTCTTCCTCCTTAGAACTGACATCTCGAAAGATGTCTGCCCGTATCCGGTCTTTCCCCGTTCAAAGCCTCAAACTTAAGTTTTTTCCATCTCTCGTGGTAGAACTCAACCTTTTCGTCATCAAGCTCAACACCAACACCGGGCGCATCGGGAACAATCATTTTTCCGTTGATGTACTTGTGCTTACCGCCCTTTATAATGTCGTCGAGCTCGTGGTGATAGTGTCCGTCGATAGAATAATTAATCTGAGGAGTTGAAGCAGCAAGTTGAATATTTACCGCTGTAGAAACACCAAGTTCAGCTCCTGCGTGCATGCTCATACCGAGACGAAATGCTTCACACACTGCCGCAAGTTTCTTTGTTACCCAGATGCCGCCCCATTTGTGAGCATCAGCAAGAATAATATCGCAGGCATTTTCTCTAATGCCGACAGGTAGTGTGTCAAAATCTACCACACACATATTTGTGGCAATAGGGATATGTATATCTTTTCTGATTCTTGACATACCTTCAATACCCCAGCAAGGATCTTCCAGGTATTCCAAACCTATTTCGTCAAGTTCTCTTGCATATTTGATGGCAGTCTGAGGACTCCAGCAACCATTGGGGTCAATTCTTAACTTGAAGTCAGGACCAAAATGTTCGCGAATGGCCCTCAAAACCTTTATTTCATGAGCAGGATCATGCGCTCCGCCTTTGAGTTTAAGACAATCAAAACCATGCTCTGCCACTGCTTTTTCGCAGAATTGAATAATTTCCTCAGGAGTTTTTTCTCCACCTGCTCCGGTTTCTTCATCTTTAAGTCTGAAGAAAATATATCCTGAGAAAGGTACTTCCTTGCGGTACATTCCGCCAATAAGTTCACAAAGCGGTTTGTCAGCCTTTTTGGCAATTATATCCCAAAGCGCAATTTCAATACCGGCAACGGCACTTAATCCGAAATAGCCATGGAAATATGCTTTCATATGAAATTTTTCCAGGATAGTTTCGATATTGAAGGGATCTTCTCCAATAAGTTTTTGCGCCATTTCCTTGATCATCTCTTCGATACCATTATCGCCTCTTGTTTCGCCTATACCGGTTATTCCTTCATCAGTATAAACTTTAACAAGTGTTCTTGTTGTTGAGTTTCTGTATCCCTGTGACCATAATATCGGCGCTTCAAAGGGGACATTAACTCTGATTGTTTCGATTTTTTCGATTCTCATTTTAGTACCTCCGTATAAATTATATTTATTATTTTATCCGTTGGGAAAAAGTTGTGCGTTGGCTCCGCCATCAACAGTAACCTCAGTTCCTGTAATATTTTTTGACATATCGCATGATAAGAACCATGCTGCATTGGCTATGTCTTCAAAATCCGCAATGTCATTAATTGGAACCCTATGTTTTTTCTCCTCTTGCACTTCATAAGAAAGAGCATCAAAGCGAACTGTTTTTATTGAACCCGACATGATACAGTTTGCCCTTATACCATATTCTCCAAGCTCAACCGCTAAAGCCCGAACAAGAGAATTTATACCTCCTTTGGAAGCAATATAAGCACTTCTGTTTTTTATAGCTCTTACCGAAGTGTTGGACCCCACAAAAACGATCGAACCACCATTTTTTATCATTATTTTAACAGCATTCTGAACTATTTGGAAGTTCCACACAAGGTTTGTGTATATAACTCGCGCCCAATCATTAATATCTGTTGTAAATATCGGCATATCAATTCCAAGATCGGCGGCATTCAAAATAAGCGTAGCAAGATAAAATCCGGATTCTTTTATTTTTGCGAATGCAATTTCGGTATCTTCCTTTGATTCCGAGTCCATTTTTAATCCAAGAGCATATGAATTATATGTGTTTTTGATTTTCTCCGCAGCTGCTTCTGCTTCATCTTTGATGCGGCTACTAATAAAAACCGCATATCCTTCTTTCGCAAACTTTTCTGCTATTGCAAAACCGGTTCCTTTAGATGCTCCGGTAATTAAAACTGCCTTTTTCATTTTTTCACCTGCTTCCTATACTATCCAGTGCTATTTAAGCTCTATATTTTTGAAGATTTCAGGAACTAATTTTTTTGGATAGTCAAATTGGTGCATATCAATATTATCAAACAATCCGCAATGCATTGGAATTGCAACTGCTCCTATCTTTTCGCAAAAACGCTTTGCATCAGCAAAATTCATATTGTTGCCGTATCCATTTATTGGCAAACACACATAATTAATATCATTGGGTAGGTCGTTAAATATTTCTTCATTATAAAGGGTATCACCTGTAACATAGATACATTTTCCCTCTGCCCTCATTATGATTCCTATTGCATGCTCATCGGAATGCACAGCCATTACTGCCTTGAAGCTGGCATTTTTATGAGTCCATTCGCTATGACGGTTAAACAAAACATAGTTGTTATTACCCTTGATAGTTCTTACACTCTGCCATGAGTTCTGAGAAGCAAGAACAAGTACCCCCGACTCTTCAGTAATATAGTGCTTAAGGGTTTGCAAATCAGTATGGTCCATATGATTGTGAGTCAGCACAATGACATCAGGTTTGATATTAAGAAATTTCTCATCAACGGGCATTCTTCTTTTGTTCTGAGGAACTATCGATGCAACGGAATCTGATAAGTATGGGTCAATAATAATATTTAATCCTTCTGTTTGAAACAGAAAGCCCGCCTGTCCTAACCACGTAATATTCATTAGATACCATCCTTTACAATATATCTTGACTTTTTACAATTTATATTATATAATATAAATGCGAATATAACTATATGTTATATCAACCAAAAATAATAATATTTTAACTTTTCAGGTGATGTAGTTATGACCATTTGTGCAGAGATAGGAATAAGTATTGATACAGCTCGTTTTGTACCAGCTAATACATTTTTCAGAAACTGTAATGTAACAAAAGAACGAACTGTCAATTGCTATGAGATGGTTTTCTTTTTAAAGGACGGCGGTACTGCTGTAATAAATGGAAAAAAGTATCCGATAAAAGCGGGGTCTGTACGTTTTCACCGTCCCGGTGATAAAGTATACAGTTATCGTTTTAACGAAATATATGTTGTCCATTTCAATGTTGACAACGAGGCAAAAGGCAAAGCAATTTTTGAAATCTTACCATCCTTCATCACATTTCCCGATATTAAAAACGAAGTGGATATATTAAAAACACTTATAACTGCTCTGATTATGCAAGATGATTTTGAATGCATTTGTTCCCTCTGGGAACTTCTGAGAAGTATAAAATCACAATTTCAGTTACAACAAAAACACAGTAAACTGCATGATATTTTGCAGATTAAAAAGTATATTGATGATAATTTTCACAAACAACTTACTCTTGACAGTGTTGCCCGAAATTTTTTTATGCACCCGGTATATATGCAAAGAAAATTTAAAAGATATACAGGAATTACCCCTGCTCAGTACCTGAAATACACAAGATTGTCAAAAGCCAAAGCCTATTTACTGACAACTGATTTATCTGTTGATTATATTTCAGAATTATGCGGTTTTTGCAACACCTCATACTTCATAAGTGTTTTTAAGAAAAGCGAAAATATTACACCATTACAATACAGACAAAAAACAAAAATGTCGGAAATACAGCTATAAAAAATGGTTGATGATGCAAGTGTATAAAAGTTTACATAAGGAGGTGTATTTTCCAATGAACAAGACAGAACTTGTTGCACTTATGGCTGAAGAAGCAGGCATCACAAAGAAAGATGCTGAAAAGGCATTAAACGCATTTATAGGCGGCGTACAGAACGCAGTTAAAGCCGGAGATAAGGTTTCCTTAATTGGCTTTGGTACATTTGAAGCACGTAAGAGAGCTGCTCGTGAGGGCAAGAATCCGCAGACAGGCGAAAAGATTAAAATCGCTGCTTGCAAGGTTCCTGCATTTAAGGCAGGCAAAGCTTTCAAAGAT
>JAFWZH010000212.1 GCA_017522515.1 Clostridia bacterium | reverse complement strand
TTACGGCACTTACCTCGACGGTGTAGTAGAGGTTGATCACAAGAATGGTATTGATGGCTACACAGGCGACGAAAAGTGTAATGAGTGCGATGCTCTTATTGAAAAGGGACATAGCATTCCTGCCGGCACTCATGTTCCTGCAGAGGATTGGACAACAGATGAAAAAGATCACTGGAAAGAATGTACTGTTACAGGTTGCGGCGTTGTAATCGACGGTTCAAAGGCACCTCACACATCCGAAAAACCTGAAAACAAGGCTGCTTGCGGCAAGCAGGCTGTTTGTGATGTTTGTGGTGTAGGCTACGGTGAAACTCCTGAACACAAATATGGTGATGAAAAACCTGAAGTTCCTGCTGAAATCGGCCAGACCGGTTTGAAGGCTCACTATCAGTGCTCTGAGTGTGAGAAGTATTTTGTTGATGTTGATCACGATACACACATTGAAAAGAAGGAAGTTGCTTACGAAGACCTTATCATCCCTGCTCTTGTTGACAACGAGCTTACCGTTGAAATTCCTTTCAGTGTAGTTGTTAAGAAGACCGGTGATCTGGATCCCGCTAAGGAAACTTTCACCTTCAAGATGTTTGATCTTGGCTACGAGAATGCGGTTTATACCGTTGACGGTCTGACCGTTGATACCAACGGTGTGAACACCTACACCGGCAAACTGGTTATCAAGGTTAAGGAAAGCCAGTTCGGAAATCTTTCTGAAGGCTTCAAGTTTGCTCAGGTTAAGGGTACTTCCGACGGCTGGACCTACGACGAGACCGTTTACTACGTTGCTCCTCAGATTTCCGACGATGGAGCTTTCTCCTTCATTATATTCCCCGGCGATGATGCTTGGGGTGAAACTACTTTGGAAAAAGTAGAATTCACCAACAGCTATAATAAGGCAAAGGAGCCTTCAAAGCCTGATGACGGCGGTGACAATCCTCCGACGGGTGATGGCGGAGTAATGTGGATTTTGGTTGCTCTTATGCTTGTCGGTGTTTTGGATATTTTTTCCGTTTTCGGCAAGAAAAGATATAACAGATAATCACGCTTAAAATAACGGCGGTGGCGGTCAATTATTTCGTCACCGTCCGTTTAAAAAGAAAGGCTGTCTGAAATGATGGCCCTTTCTTCAAAACGGCAAAAGAAATATATTTGCCGTTTTGAAGAAGGCAGATTCTTTCCGGAAAAGGAGTTTTGATAATGAGAAAAAATCAAAATAATTACGATGATTTTTTGTCAATGTGGGCAAAAGAAGATTCAAAGCCTGAATATAGTCAACAAAGAAAGGAACAAGTATCCGTAAGTTCAGTCAGAGCTACTACACACAGCTCACGTGATAAACGCGGGCTGTATACGGTGCAGAAGAGAAGAAGAGAGATAAGACGGAGAAGACGTAATTTTATTTTCGCTTTTGCGGCATTTTTTGTTTTACTCATTGTTCTTATCGTTTTATTGTGCAGAGGATGTTCTGATGAAAACGAACAGCTGAAAGAGTTGCAAGGGTGCTGGTATTACAACGAATATACCGAGTATGAGTTTGATGGTGAAGGCAACGGTCGGATGTTTTATGAAAAAAACAAGGCATTTGAATATACCTACATTATCAAAGACAATATTGTTTATTTGGACTTTGAATTGGAATACGTTACGGACTGTCAATACACCTATACGGTTGAGGAAGACAGACTTATTTTGATTGGCGGTAAAGGCACCGCTGAAATCGGCAAAGAATACGTTCTGACTAAGCTACATGAACATAACGAAGAATAGAATATATAGATTTGGAGATGTCTTTATGAAAAAAGCAATCAATATCATTTTGAGCCTTGTGCTCCTTTGCTCCCTTGCAGTTCCCGCAATGGCGGCAACCGAACCTGTCGTCTATACGTCCGACAGCAGCTTTGTTGCCGGTGGAACCGTAAAGGTCGACGAAATGAAGACCAGTATGAATATTATGGATTTGGGCAAGAACGCCGCTGAGTATAATGCCGCATTGGAAGGTAATATGCAGTATTATTGGTTCCGCAACGATTCTTACTACAAAGACGGCCCGTCTATCACCTTAACCGAAAACGACAAGGGCTGTCAGTTCTACTGCAAGGTATATCTATTCAGCGACGCAGATCGTACCCAACAGTGTGGCACATATGACGGTGCTAAATTCACGGTTCCCAATACCGGTAATCCTGCGGTGATTCCCGAAATCCGTGATGCAGCGATTCCCGATGGCAAGGTGGGACAATCCTATTACGTGAAATTGGATTGCAGTGATCCCGACGTAGTCTTTTCGCTGTTCCGTTCCAGTCTTCCCGATGGCTTGACTCTTACTCAGCACGGTGAGATTGAAGGCACACCTACTAAGGCAGGCTTTTGGCACGTGGTAATCATGGTTACTCCCGAAGCCGGTGAAGATTACGCTAACACCAAGGAGTTTGAAATTACCATTGCCGAGGACGGTAGTGATTACACCTTGGAGATCGTTCAAGTTCCCAACAAGGTGACCTACACCGCCGGCGAAAAGCTTGACATGACTGGGCTGAAGGTGCGCATCTATACCCCCGAAGGTTTCATTGATTCCAAGGACGGCAAGGATCTGACCTATTCTCAAAGGGAACTTGTTACCGTTGGTGAGCAGAAGATTAAAATTTCCTATAAAGATGCGTTTGAGTTCTTCATTGTGACGGTGGTAGCGGCACCGACAACCGAGCCTACTGATCCCGACACGACCACCAAACCTACCGATCCTGATGTATCTACCACCCCCACGGATGGAACAGAAGCCCCCACAGATGGCTCTGAAAATCCCACAGACGGCACGGAAAGCTCCGATCCTACAACGGATACCACCAACAAGAACGACGGTCAGAACGACAAAGGAATGCCTTGGTGGGGCATCTTGCTGATTGCACTTGCAGCCGCAGGCGCAGGTGTCGGTATCACCGTTGTAGTATTGAAGAAAAAGAAATGATCCTTATAAAATGTTTCCAATTTGAATCAAAAAAGTTGGGTTTACCCCTTGACTTTATGACCAAAATCGATTATTACTTAAATGGAGAGTAAACCACAAAGATGTTAAATCGCCTTTGTTTGTGGCAGTAAAGAGTGTTTATAATATTTTGAGTTATGAGCACTCTGTTTTTTTAGGGAGATGAATACATTGGATTTAGATATTAAAGCATTTAAAGAAATTACATTGGGTGCAGATAGAGTAACTGAGGATATTAATGGATTTAATTTTCATCGCTTTACTTGCCAACAAGAAGAACTTTATAAAAAAACAAACATTGATTTCTATAAAAAAGCATTTTCTACTTCTGGAATAGTGCTTTCTTTTAAAACTAACAGTGCTAATTTATATATGGATGTGCTTGTTGAGCCGGGAAGCAGCAGACGTTATTTCTCTTTTGATGTTTTTTTAGATGGAAATCTGATTGGTTCCTTAAAGAATTTCACAGATGCAGATATGGTGGGAAATTATGTGGGAAATTCGTTGCGATTAGGAGAATTCAGTAAAAAATTTATTCTTGGCACAGGGACGAAAAATGTTTGTATATACTTACCATGGTCAGTCAAAGCGGTGATTAAAAAGCTAAGTCTTGATGATAATTCAACAATAACACCTATAAAATATGATAAAAAATTATTATGTTTCGGTGACTCGATAACGCAGGGATATGACGCTTTATATCCGTCAAATAAATACACATCACAGCTTGCTAGATTTTTAAATGCAGAAGAACATAATAAAGCTATCGGAGGAGAAATATTTTTTCCTCAATTAGCGGCGTTGAAAGAAAATTTCGTACCGGACTATATTACTGTTGCTTATGGCACTAATGATTGGGCAAGATGTACAGAGAGTGATTTTATAGATAATTGCTATGGATTTTTTAAAAACTTAAATACTTCTTATCCCAATACACGTGTCTTTGTATTTACTCCGATATGGCGAAAGAATCTTAGTGAGTCAAAGCAATTCGGCTCTTTTGATAATGTAGAAAAACACATTCGCAATATAGTAAAAGAGTATGATAATATGGTTGTGATTCAAGGAATTAATTTCGTAGAACACAAAGAATCATTATTTGCAGACCTTTGCTTGCATCCGAATGATGAAGGGTTTAAACAGTTTTTTTATAGTGTTATGAGTAAATTTTAACATTACGGGGTGATTTTATGATTATTGAAAAAGGAAATTCTTATATTAATCCGAAAAAAAGTATAAGATTTAAAATTTTTATTGCGTGTTTTATTTTCTTATTTTTAGTTATTGCTTGTATTTTATTAATTGTTATGATTCCTAAAGTTAGATATGATAATGCAATAAAACTGATGAATGACGGAAAGTACAATGAAGCAATATCAGCTTTTGAAGAGCATAAGGAATATAAAGATAGTGAAATTAAGATAGAGGAATGTAAAAAAGCAATTATTGATAACAAATATAATAATACCTTAGAGCTGATGACAAAAGAAATGTATACTGAAGCAATATCGGCTTTTGAAGAACTTGATGGATATAAAGATAGCAAATTAAAGATAGAGGAATGTAAAAACGCAATTATTGAAAAGAATTACATGAAAGCATTGAAATTAATGAATGAAGGGAAAATTCAGGATGCACATGATGTATTTCTTCAACTTGGTGATTATAAAGATTCTATATTAAAAATTGAATTCATCAATGAAATAAAACAGCTAAATAACGTTATCGTGGGAGATTATATAAAGTTTGGAAAATACGAGCAAGACAACAATTTTTCAAATGGAAAAGAAAAAATTGAATGGCTTGTAACAGACAAAAAAGATGGCAAAATTCTTTTGCTTAGTAAATATTTGCTTGATTATAAAAAATACAATTCAAGTTACATTGAAACTACATGGGAATCGTGTACACTTCGTAAATGGCTTAATAATGACTTTTATACAATTGCATTTTCTGCTGATGAACAAAGTCTGATCTCAAAAGAAAAAGTATCTGCAGATCATAATCCGAAACACGAAACAAATCCGGGGAATACAACACAAGATAATATTTTTTTACTCAGTGGTTTAGAAGCAAAAAAATATTTCGATTCTGATGATGCACGAAAATGTTCTCCTACTGAATATGCAGCTGCTGTCACTAATGGTATGTGGAAAATTTCATCTGGACCATGTTGGTGGTGGTTAAGAACTCCGGGTCGAACGCAATCTGATGCATCTTTAGTAGCTACAAATGGAATTGTTGATTATTTGGGCGATTATGTTATCAGTAGAGCTCCAATTGGCGTTCGTCCTGCCTTGTGGATTGATCTGAACGATAATACTAAATAAAATTATTTACATTCAATTAGTACCATCAGCTCTGCATTTTCATATACTATATCAACGATATTTTTGGAGAATGAATGAATTTGAACAACAAAGAATTCACTAATAAGCTACTTGATATAGCAACAAATTATAAAACAATTTATGCCAACGGAATGTTTGGTCAGCCTATTACCGAGAGTATTATTACTCAAAAATCAAAACAGTTGCCGAATTGGTACACATCAAAAAGGCAGCAAGAATTAAGAAATTTGGTCGGTCTGGATTATTTTGGATTTGATTGCATTTGCCTTATTAAAGGTGTTCTTTGGGGTTGGAACGGTAACATAAACAATGTTAACGGCGGTGCGGTTTATGAAAGTAACGGTGTGCCTGATGTAACAGAGTACGGAATGCTGCAACTATGCTCTAATATCAGCGAAGATTTTAATAAAATAGAAATTGGCGAATATTTATGGACAGAAGGCCATTGCGGAATATATATAGGAGAGGGTTTAGCTGTTGAATGTACAACAAGATGGGATAATTGCGTACAGATTACAGCGGTGGCTAATATTGCACTACAAAGCGGATATAATGAGCGTGTGTGGAAAAAGCACGGTTTGATTCCGTATGTGGAATATATTAATTCAGGGCTGACAAATCCTGTAGTTCCCGGTGAAAATGAAAAAACAATCATGGTAGAATTACTGCAGTTATCAAAGGGAAAATTAAGGAAAAATCCTCAAATTTATACAGTCCAAAGACTGCTAAAACAAATGGGGTATTATGATATGGATATAGATGGTGCGTTTGGAGAGGGCACGGAAAAAGCCGTTAAGACATTCCAAACTAAACAGAATATTGAGGCCGACGGCATAGTAGGCATGAATACATGGAATAAATTGCTGAAATAGGAGGCTTTTAATCCGCCTCCCGGATGGGAAAGCATGAGTAAAACTCAAGTAGTTGATTATTCACAGCCTGATGATTATATGTTTTCTTTAACTTATCAAAATGGCAGTGAAGAAATTACTCTTGTATTTCATAAAGCAGACAATTATTAAGCAGATGTAGCTTATGTTTTTGCAATTATCGTTTGTTTACACTTAGGGCAAGTTACTTGGAGCTTGCCCTTATTTTTTGGCACACGCAAATATTGCTTGCATTGGGGACATTTAAAGTATTTATGTGTTTTCCTGTCTTTAAACATTCTTTTTTTGATGTTGAAAAAGTTTTTTATAGGTTTAATAAGTAAATTAAATTTAATGTTCTCGTTATGTCTTTTTTGTATATTACGCGAAAAGCATCGAAAGTAAGTATAACCAATAATACTCAAGGGGATGATTAATAAAATCTCTAATCTGAGTATTGCAAAGATAATATATAATATAAAAGATAATACAAAAAGAAATTTTGATAATGTGTCTAAGCCATATCTGCCGTACATAAAACGTCTTAACCAATTCATTTTTAGACCTCCAATATGTTATTACTGTAAGTATAACCTTAAAAATTTTTTAGTCAAATGTTACTCTGTATAAAATAAAAAAAGCAAGAGAAAATATATAAAAAAGTATTGGAGTATTTTTATGGTTATACGAACTGATTTAGCACTTGAAGCACGAGAGATGATAGATGAAGAGCGTTCCGAAGAGATGCAAAAAAAGGGGAAGCTCCCAAACGGAATGTATGTAAATACAAGAGACACACCATACGTTTATATAACAGATATTGAGATATTAAGCAAAGAGGCTGAACATACAATAGGCAAAAAAATGGGGAAATATATAACACTTGAAATTAAAAATCCTTCACTTGATACTAATGATATACAAGAAAATATTTCAAGAGTTTTTTCAAATGAAATTTATGAATTAATTCAGTCAATAGATATAGAAGAACCTCGCATTATGATTGCCGGCTTAGGTAACAGAAATATAACTGCTGATTCACTGGGACCGAAGGTTGCAGATAAAATTGTGGTTACGAGACACGTTAAGAATATGAGTGACTTGAAAATTGACGAAAGGCTTGGGAATGTTTGCACTATTATTCCCGGTGTTATGGGTATAACAGGTATTGAAACAGGAGATATAATTAAAGGAGTAATTGAAACTGTCAAACCTGATATACTTTTTGTGATTGATGCGTTAGCTTCAAGAAAAGCTTCGAGAGTGAATTCAACAATACAAATTTCAGATACCGGTATTGTTCCCGGTTCCGGAGTGGGAAATCATAGAATGGAGCTTTCGAAAAATACTTTGGGCATACCGGTTATTGCAGTAGGCGTTCCCACTGTCGTTGATGCTTTAACTCTCGTTAAAGATTTATATAATGACGATAATATTAACCTTTCGGGAAACGACACAATAGCAAATATGGTTGTAACACCTAAAAATATTGACATTGCCATTGATCGGATTGCTGAGGTTGTTGCATCAGGGTTCAATCTTGCCATACACAGGGGTTTCGGACGACACGAAATCAATGAGTATTTGATATAATTTGATATAATTTGATTGACAAAACATCCTAAAGTGATAGAATAAAAGTAAGTATAAAAATATAGAAAGGATTAAATTATGAAAGGGAATTTTAAACGCTTATTTTCAATGGTTTTAGTGTTTGTTCTTCTTGTTACAGCTTTTCCTGTTACAGCAGCAACCGATTATATTCCTGCAGAAAGAAAATCCGTAGTTTTTGATCCAAACTACTATGCAGAGTATAGTTCTGATGTAATACCGGGATTTGGCTCAACAGCATCCGGATTGTATAATCACTTTTTCAATCATGGAATATCAGAAGGACGTCAAGCAAGCCCTATTTTTAGTGTAAAGTATTACATGCAAAATAACAGTGACTTAGCTAATGGTTTTGGAAAAACTAATTACGTTCAAGGTATGAAGCACTTTGTTAACAGTGGTTGGAAAGAATCTTTCAGAACTCAAACTGCACCTTACATGAACTTCGGTGATAGTTTTGAGGCAAGAATTACAGGTCTTAGTGGTTTAGTTTTGGACTATGCGGGAACAAATGTTATTCTTGACACAGCAACTACATTTGATGCCACACAAATATGGCAATTTACCCGCAAAAGTGACGGTTCTTATTCTATTGTCAGTAAAATAACTGGACTTGCACTTTCGTTAGATAGCTATACATACCTTTCCGGTACAAATGTTTGTTTAAAGGAAGTTTCCGGCGGCAGAGAACAATGTTGGTACATTCATAAGTACAGTACAGACATTTATGTACTTCGTCCTTTAAGCGCTCCATCTTGTGTACTTGAAATGCAAGGTTTAACAGTTAAAGCGGGTGTTAATGCTGAAATTTATACGTATAACGGTGGCAACAATCAGTTGTTTACAATACACAAGGTAAATGATATAGAAACAATGAAACCTGTCGATATAGGTGATGGTTTTTACGCAAGAATAACCAATAGTAGTTTAGGCACTTCTATTGCTTTGTCAGGTACAAACGTTGTATCAAATAAAACAACATCAGCTACTAATCAAATCTGGAAATTCAATCGTAATACTGATGGTACATACAGAATTGTAAACCAGGCAACAGGTACTTCGTTGAATGCTGATGGTGGTTTGGCAGATATAAGAACTAACATAAATGTTGCAGAAAACAATAATTCAAATGCTCAAAGATGGTATATTTTTGAGGTTGATGGTACTTATGTATTTGTGCCTAAGTGTGCTTATTCAACATCCTTAGATGTTCGCGGCGGCAGTAAAAACGACGGTACAAATGTACATTTGTGGACTTACGATGGAAACTACTGTAAAAAGTTTGATATTTTAAAGGTTGATATAGGAAATAACAGAGAGAATGTTATTTGGTATACTACACCTGCAATCGGTGCTGATAAGGGTGATACGGTTGACCTTACAAGTTATCATGTGCAATTTGGTTTGAAATCAAAAATAACTGATAAGTCATCAATTACATGGACATCAAGTGATTTAACAATAACAGATGGCAAGGTAACGATTCCGGGGACAGGCGTATATAAGCTTACTGCAAAGTCAGGCAGCACATCTAAGTCTATTTATATAATAGCTAAGAAAGCAACAGATTCAGAATATGTTTTATATTATAACGATTTTAACAGCGCATCTAAGCTGAATGAATTAAGAATAATTGACGGAGCAGGCACAGTAAGCATATCAGGCGGACGTCTCGTAATTAAAAATGCAAAGAGAGTTTTACTTCCTGCGTATGTAGGCGAGTTTGGTGATTATTCGATTCACGCTCGCGGTACAATTACTTCTGCAACTGCTGCAGACAGATTTAAGACAATCATGTTCCGTGTGCAGAAAAAAAATTATCCATTCTATCAAATGACAATCAGAAAAGGTGCAAATGCTTCTAATGGTGTTGAATTTTCTGAAAAGAACAGCTCAGGTACATTTGAATATCAAGGCAAAGTTGCATTTACCGAGGCGATTAATGCATCAAAGCTCTACGATTATAAAGTAAATATTTATCAAAGCAATATGAGTGGATTCATTAATTCAAAACAACTTTTGAATTCTAATGCGTACACAGATTATGCTGTGGGTGATATAGGATTCCGTACAGGAGCAAACATTACAGCTGCGTATGATTCCATAAAGGTTTCTGTAGACTTCGATAGAATTTACAGTTATACAAGAGTTGTTTCTCTTTATCAAAATAAGCCTGTTGATCTTGGAGATCATTTCTATGCAAGAATCGAAGAAAGCAAAGCCGGAAAGAACTTGACTCTTTCTTCTGATAATAATGTAATTATAAGTACACCTACAGGAGACAGCAGCCAAATTTGGGAATTTATTAAAAGAACTAACGGTTCGTACATGATTCGTAACCAAAAGAACGGTACATATTTATGTGCAACAAGCTCTCAATCAGCAAACGGAACAAATATTCATTCGTATTCATTTACAGGCTCAAAGGGTCAACATTGGGATTTCTATTATGTTGATGGATCATACGTAATCGTTCCCACATGCTCCTATGCTGCTACAATGGATGTTGCCGGAGGTACTACATCTAACGGAGGAAACATACAATTATGGGAATATAATAAAGATGTTTCCGATGCGAAGAGATTTAATATTATAAAGGTTGAGATTGCTGACAATAAAGAAAATGTTGTATGGCATACAACTCCTGCCATTCCGGCAAATGTTGGCGATGTTATAGACCTTAACAAGTATAATGTTCAATTTGCTCTAAATTCACGTATTACTCACAATACAGAAATTACATGGACATCATCAAGTTTTCAAATAGTTGATGGTAAGGTTACAGTTTCCGTTGCCGGAGTACATGAATTGACTGCAAAAGTAGGTAACACTACGAAGAAAGTATATATCGTTGCCAAAAATGCAAGTGATTCAGAATATGTTCTTTACAATAATGATTTCAGCAACAGTGATTTAAGTGATTTCAGAGTAATTAGCGGCGGAGGTACATTATCTGTTTCTAATGGCAGATTAATAGTAAAAGGTACAAAAGTTATTTTACTTCCTGCATATATCAGTACTTTTGGTAATTACACAATTGACGCTAAGGCTACAATTACAGCAAGCACAAACAACACCAGATGGATGTCTTTAATGCATAGAGTTCAGAATAGTAATTATCCTTTCTATCAATTCTGTATAAGAAAAGACGCTACAGCTGCGAATGGTCTTGAATTTGCACAAAAGAATACTTCAGGTGGTTGGCAGTATCAAGGTAAGACTTCATACTCTTCAGCAATTGATGCATCTAAGCTTTATACACTTAAATTGCAGATTTACGGCAATAATGTTAAGGGATATATTAATTCTACGAAAGTGCTTGAATCTTCAGGATTTACTGCATATTCGACAGGTGATATAGGTATTCAAACTGCAGACGCTACAGCTGAATTTGATTATATTAAAGTTTCTGTTGATTTTAACAACATTTTTGCTTATACAAAGCTTATTTCCTTGTATGCAAACAATAAAGCTGATTTGGGTGATGATTTCTATGCAAGAATATCTGAATCGAGCGTTGGTAAGAATCTTACATTATCAGACACTAATGTTGTAATCAGTGCACCTACAACTGATGCAAGTCAAATTTGGAGATTTGTTAAGAATGCAGACGGCACTTACAGCATGATTAACTTAAGTAACGGTCAATATTTGGCTGCAAAGAACTCAGGTTCTACAGCAGGAACAAATGTTATTTCTTACGCATATACAGGTTCTAATGCACAAAAGTGGAATATTTATAGCAAAGATGGAAAATATGTATTTGTACCTGTTTGTGCATATGATTGTACGATGGATGTTGCAGGAGCTTCTACCGCAAACGGAACGAATGTACAACTTTGGACATTTGATGATAATGCTGCAAAAAAATACGATATTACTAAAGTTTCAATTAATGGCGGTGCAGAAACAACGGTCTTCTTTAAGGCTCCTGCGATTCCTGCAGAGGTTGGTTTTGCTTTAGATCTTGACAGATACAATGTTCAGTTTGCACACAGTGGTAAAATTTATTCAGGTGAAGAAGTTAAATGGTCATCTACTGATATTTCCATCGACAGTGAAGATAAGGTTACTGCAACATCTGCCGGAGTATATAAACTCAATGCAACATATGGTTCGTTGAAGAAAGTTATATATCTTGTAGTTAAGAAACCTTCTGACGGAAAGTATGTTTTGTATTATAATGATTTCAATGAAGCTGCTGATAGGAATGAACTTACGGTAAAGCAAGGTTCTGTATCTGTATCAAACGGACTTCTTAACATTGCTGCTGCTACAAAGGTATTCTTGCCATCTTATGTATCGGAATTCGGCGATTATACAATAGATGCAAGTGCAACAATAAAAACAGCATCTGATTCCTCGCGCTGGTTCTCTGTGATGCACCGTGTACAAAACAACAATTTTCCTTTCTATCAATTTGTTATCAGAAATAATGCAAAGGCTGCTAACGGTGTGGAATTTGCTGAAATGAATAGCTCAGGCGGTTGGGAATATCAAGGCAAAACATCATATACCGAGACTATCAGTGCAAGCAAAATGTATCATTTTTTATTATCTGTTTATGGTGATGATGCTGTAGGAACTCTTAGCGGCACGCAATTGTTTAATGTAAGCAATGCATTTACTGATTATACAAGAGGAAATATTGGATTCCAGACAAGTGCAGGAGCAACTGCAGTTGTAGATTACATCTGTGTTACAATTGATTTTGATAAGGTTCATCCTCATATTTCCACGTTAGTTGACGTTAGAGAATTTACTACAAATATTGCACTTCCACCGACAATGGCATTTGAGGTAGAAACAGCAGAAGATTTTGCAAATATTCATAAAAACTCTCCTACAACAGTTATATTGTCAATAGACAGTAATTTGAATGTCGTGGATACAAATAACAGTGTTATTTGTACAATTCCCGAGGCATTCCTTGAACTTGCCGGTGGTGTAATTCCTGCATTTAGAATTGATACAACAGCAGAGGCTACAGCAATTGCAAATTATCTTGGCGCAAATGCCTTGTACGATGTATTTATTGTAGCTTCAAATGGTAAGCTTATAAATCAAGTGCGCTCTATTTACACAAATGTAAGAGGTATATATGATTTGTCAAAAGCATCAATAACAGACCTTTCTGTTGCCCGCGAGCAGGCAAATACTTACGGTAGCAGAGTCGTTATTTTACCTGCCGCATTAGCTACGGATACAAATACAACATTGCTCAGAAATCTTGCAACTACAGTTTGGTTCAAGGCTGAGGAAAATAACAATGCAGAGTTCTACAAGTTTATTACTGCAGGCGCACAAGGTGTCCTCGTAGAAGACAGAGCAGGCTTTGAAGCATGTGTTGAGAACAAGACATTGTTTAAAGGTAAATCTTTAATTAGACCTGCTGCAATTATCGGACATATGGGCTATAGAAAAATAGCTCCTGAGAATACTGTATTAAGTGCTCAAAAAGCAGTTGAATACGGTGCGGCAATTGTTGAAATGGATCTTCAAATAACAACAGACGGCGTTGTAATGGCAATGCATGACGAAACAATTGATGCAAGAACTAATGGTACCGGTGTTCTTGAGAATATGACATATGCTCAGGTTAGCAAGTATAAAGTAGATTACTTTTCCGGTTTCTCAGAGAAGATTCCGACTTTGGAGGATTACTTCAAGGCATTTAAGGGAACAAATACGATATTATACATGGAAATTAAATCCAGCAAGAGTACGATTGTTCCTGCAATCAAGGCATTGATTGATAAGTATGACATCCTTGACCAATGCTGTATTATTTCATTCCAACATGCTCAGATTAACAGGGTAAGACAACAAATACCCGGTATATCTACAGGTTTGCTTGCAGAAATGCCTACAGTAGAAGAAGCTTTGAAAGTATATACTCATTATAACTCTACTTGTAATCCAAACTATAAGGCACTTACAGAGACACATCTTAAGGAGTGTGCGTTCAGAGGTCTTACCATTTGGCCATACACAATCGACAGCTCTGTAACATTCGATAGTTTCTTTGCGATGGGACTTTGGGGTGTAACAACGAACAGAACAGATTTTGCTACAAATTACATTGAAAGATTGTACACAACAAGTACATCATACAGCGTAAATGTTGGTAGCTCAGTTTCAGTTCCCGTATATACCAAAACTTATGCAGAGAAGGTTGCTACAACAACAGCAGCGGAAATGGTTGTTGTTGACGGTAATACAGGCATTACGTTTAATGGTTCAAGTGTTTCAGCTAGCAAAGCAGGAACATCGACAGTTGTATTCCGTTTTGCATATAAATTAACAGATGGAAATACAATTTACATTTACTCACAACCTGTGACGATTGTGGCGAAATAATAGGCCATAAAACTACAAATATTAAAATTACAATTTTAATGTGAGGTTTAAAGCTCCGAAATTCATGATAACGTGAGTTTCGGAGCTTTTTTTGACGTTTTTTGAAAAAAGTCAAAGAGTGAAATCATTGTTAACAATTTATTTACTTTTTTGAGATTATGATTGCTTTATAAAAAAAGTATGTTATACTTACAATAAGTATTAACCTCGGATAAGTTTATGCTTTTTTGAGCTGTTATAACAAAATATTATACACAATGAAAGGGGTTTTTTGCATGAGTGGAAATCTAAAAAGAGTTATAGCTTTTCTGCTTGTATTTGTTCTCATGGTGTCATATGTACCTATTAGTTCAGTTGCAACAGAGCTTGTCTCTGCAGATTTAGGTGACGATTTTTGTGCAAGAATAGCTGAAGCAGGTTCGGGAAAGAATCTTGCCTTATCAGGTACTAATGTAGTGATTAATGCTCCTGCACGTGCCACTGCTCAGCTTTGGCGTTTTATTAGGAATACGGATGGTACATATACCATATACAATCAAGGTAATGGTAAGGTTCTCTGTGCTTCTAATTCAGGCACAGCATCGGGGACCAACATAGTTACTGCAGATTCTACAGGTGCAACGGGAGAAAAATGGTATGTATGTGAACTTGACGGACATTATTCATTTGTTCCTGCGTGTACTTCGGCATGTTCAATGGATATAGCAAATGGCAGCACATCAAACGGTGCAAATGTTCAGCTTTATGCGATTGATAGCAGCTTCTCCGGGAAGTTTGATATTTTAAAAGCAAATGTGAGCAAAAATTTTGAAAATGTAATTTGGTTTACTGCACCGGCTATTCCTGCAAATGTTGGAAACACGATTAATCTTAATGAGTACCATGTACAATATGCTTTGAATTCTTCATTAACTCCAAGCTCTAAAATTACTTGGACATCTAGTGATATTTCCATAACAGACGGTAAGGTTACTGTTTCAAAGGCGGGAGTATTCGTTCTTAATGCTAACAACGGCACTACAACGAAGAAAATTTATTTAATATCTAAAAACACTTCAGATACTGATTATGTTTTGTATCACAATGATTTTAACAGCGCGGCTAAATTAAACGAATTGAGAACAATTGACGGGGCAGGTACTGTTAAAGTATCTAATGGCAGATTAGTAATTACAAACGCAAAGAGAGTATTGCTTCCTGCTTTTGTAGGTGAATTTGGCGATTACTCGATTCATGCTCGCGGAACAATTACTTCTGCAACTGCGGCGGACAGATTTAAAACAATAATGTTCCGTGTGCAGAAGAAAAATTATCCTTTCTATCAAATGACAATCAGAAAAGGTGCAAATGCTTCAAACGGTGTTGAGTTTTCTGAAAAGAACAGCTCTGGAACATTTGAGTATCAAGGCAAGGTTGCTTTTACAGAGGCAATTAATGCATCAAAATTGTATGATTACAAAATTCAAATATATCAAAACAATTTGAAAGGATATATTAATACAAAATTACTCTTATCATCTTCTGCTTATACAGATTATGCGGTGGGTGACATTGGATTCCGTACAGGTGCAAATATCACAGCATCGTATGATTACATTAAAGTTTCAATTGATTTTGCGCAAATATACAGTTACACAAAGCTTGCAAATCTTTATTGTAATGATATAGCTGACGTTGGTACTGATTTTTATGCAAGAATATCCGAGTCAGGTGCATACAAGAATCTTACACTTTCTTCAAACAATGTTGTAATCAATTCTCCTGCAGGTAATGACAGCCAAATTTGGTATTTTAAAAGAAATGTTGATGGTTCATACATTATTCGCAACCAAAGCAATGGTCTGTATTTAACAGCGGCAGGTTCAGCAAGTGCAAACGGAACGAATATACTTGTTGAAGCATACACAGGTGCTGCAGGTCAGCGTTGGCATATTTATAATAAAAACGGTAAATATGTATTCGTTCCATCTTGTTCCTATGCAGCTACAATGGATGTTGCAGGTGGAAAAACAGCTAATGGCACGAATGTACAAATATGGACATATGATGATAATTCTGCAAAGAAATATGAAATTTTAAAAGTTGATATAAAAGATAACAGAGAGAATGTAATTTGGTTTACAACTCCTGCAATTCCTGCAAATGTGGGTGATGTTATTACACTTAGTGATTATCACGTTCAATTTGCTTTGAATTCAAAAATTACAAATAAATCTTCAATTACATGGTCATCCGATGTGCTTACTGTTACGAATGGTAAAGTTACTGTTCCCAATTCAGGTGTTTTTGCTCTTACCGCTAAGAGTGGCAGCACAACAAAGAAGATTTATATTATTGCAAAAAAAGCAAGTGATACTGAGCATGTTTTGTATTACAACGATTTTAACAGTGCATCTAAGTTAAATGAATTAAGAGTAATTGACGGAGCAGGCACAGTAAAGATCTCAAACGGCAGATTAGTAATCACAAACGCTAAGAGGGTATTGCTTCCTGCATATGTAGGTGAATTTGGTGATTATACAATTTATGCTCGCGGTACAATTAAAACTGCAACTGCAGCAGATAGATTTAAGACAATCATGTTCCGTGTGCAGAAGAAAAATTATCCTTTCTATCAAATGACAATCAGAAAAGGTGCGAATGCTTCTAATGGTGTTGAGTTTTCTGAAAAGAACAGCTCAGGTACATTTGAATATCAAGGTAAAAAATCTTTCACGGAAGCAATTAATGCATCAAAGTTGTATGATTATAAGATTTTTGTTTATCAAAATCAATTAAGAGGTTTTATTAATACAAAATTGTTATTGTCATCGTCTGCTTATACTGATTATGCCGTTGGTGATATTGGATTCCGTACGGGATCAAATATTACAGCCGAGTATGATTCTATAAAGGTGTTTATAGATTTTGATAAAGTTTATGCTTACACAAAACTTATTTCTCTGTATTATAATAATAAGCCTGCAGATTTAGGTGATGATTTCTATGCGAGAATTTCTGAATCAAGTGTTGGTAAAAACATAAGCTTATCAGGCTCAAACGTAGTTATCAGTGCACCAACTACAGTCGCAAGTCAAATTTGGCATTTTGTTAAAAATTCTGATGGTACTTACTATATTCAGAATCTTAGTAATGGACAGTTCTTGGCAGCAGCTTCATCAGGTTCTAAAGCAGGTACTAACATATGTTCATTTTCATTTACAGGTTCAAACGGTCAAAAATGGAGAATCTATGATAGAAATGGTTATTATGTATT
>JAFWZH010000211.1 GCA_017522515.1 Clostridia bacterium | reverse complement strand
TTCTCTATTTCTGCCCAATGTTGTAACGCAGAAGAATTCTGCATTTTCTCAGTCTGAGTATCAATCAGATTAGATTTTTCGTGAGTTCTGATAATGCCGTTATATAATTCTATACGCTTGATAATCTGCTTTGTTTCATAATACCAACCCAGCGTTCTTGCACGAGTAAATTTCTTTTGTCCTGCAAGTTTAAATTTAAGGTCAATAACGTGTTCAGGGAAGTAGACTACTTCGATATTATGATTAGAGCATTTGCGTAGAAAATCCTCAAAATCATTGCTTTCTTTCACCACTTGGTCGATAGTGAATTTTAGCTTTGCTTTCCACGATAATCCCTGTCTGCTCATATCCCATTCATAATAGGTTTTTCCCTTATTGTTTTCAGGATTTTCTATTACGGAAAGGCAATGCCTTTTACAAATTTCATCGGACAAGTTTCTGAGATTTACCCACTTACGATGTTGTTTATCACCTTGGTCAGCGTGAGTTTCAAAAGTCCGACCGTCAATCATATTCACATTATTGAAAATACAATGCAAATGAATATGTTCTTTATCGTTATGAACAGCAAGATAATATTGATACTCATTGCCAAGAAATTCACGGCATAATTCGATGCCAACCTGCAAGGCATTTTCGGGAGTAATTTCACCCGGTGAAAAGCTTTGAATGAAGTGATGAGAAAGTATCTGATTTCTGCCTGTACCCAGACTTCGTATTTGCTCAAAGTCTTTACTTGCTTCATATGGATTTTTACTACAGCCATTTGTAAAAATCAGCTTTCCGTTATTGGTTTTATCAGGATTAGCAATATACGCTATTGCGTTAGCTTCTGTAACTCGGATTGAAACAATCTTAGTTGTTGCCAAAGCACATTCACATCCTTCTGTAATTCTGAAACATCATTAGCGTAAATATTGCCTGTAGAATTAACTCTTACCGCTATCTGATTTACATTAGTTGCAATGCTTGATATATCTCTGATTACTTTTTCATATTTTTTCTTATCAAGACGAATTACAAGTCCATACAGCATTAATTTTCTGATAAATTCGCCTTGGAATTTAAAGCCTGACAATTCAAATTTGTGCTGAAAAATATTATATTCTTCATCGTTTAATCTGAATGAGATTTTATGCTTTCGGTTGTCGTTTTTCATAACAGTTCTCCTTTCATATTTTTTTAAATCGGGGTCTTAGGGGTGAAACCCTTAACAAGCGGTTGTACTTTGACGGGATTTGCTAAAATGTCCGACAATGTACCTTGCTTGCTACACTTGAAATTTGCTCTTTAAGGTGATTTGAATAATGTGAAATTATCTCCCTATATACATACCAAATTAAGCGATGAATATAAACTGAAATATACACATCTTAAAAGAAAATCGAGTTTATTATTCACGGTTTGTAGTTCGCCGATATACATCACGTGATATTAATGATGGTTTTTACGAATTGCAATAATGCTAACAAATTTGTTTACACAAATTTAGTCATTCACACAAACTTCTTGGTTTGTTCAAAAATATTTCACTAAATGCTTGACAATTGTTTAACGAACGATTATAATATAGTTAGAGATTCGCAAATTTGTTTACACAGAGTTCTTTAATGTATGGATGTCGGATATCCAACCATACAGCAAGTTATGACATATTTAAAATATTGGCAAGAGTAAGATAATTTAAAACAAGTTATACTCTGCAAAATGATGTGAATTCATCACTTTGTCGCGCCTTAGAAAGGAACAAAGGATATCAATGAACTTCAATGAAATCAAACCGAAAGATTACACAACAAAAACTTTTGGTGAATGTATAAAAGCACGGAGAATTGAACTTGGTCGCTCTGTACGTGATGTTGCTAAGGCTGTTGGTATGTCTGCTGTATATCTCAGTGACATTGAACGATGCCTTAGAGTTGCACCTACATCTACAAACAGCGGAAAAAAGTTCATGGAAAACTTGATAAGTGAATTAAAGATTCAACCAGATGAAATAAGAGCCTTTTACACGATGGCAGAGGCTACTTGTGGACGCTATTCTGATATTAGTTCATACTTATCAAAAAAACCAGCAGCACGATTTGCTCTCCGTCTTGCAGATGAGCAAGATATTCCTGATGCGGAATGGCAGAAATTTATTGACCACATACAGGAACTTAGCAAGTCTGAATAATACACTTGTCAACTCTTCTCGGTTTTAATAACCGACGATGTAACACCTTTACACCGTCAATGAGTACTGCATTGATATGTGGAAGGGTGTTTTTTTGTATTTCGGTGTCATTTGTAATATCTTTCGGATAAAAAAATAAAGAGAGGGTATTCAAATTATGAACAACTTAGACGACCGTAAACCCACGAGGATGCCTGTCAGGGGTGTAATTAACAGTGGCAGTCTTGCTTACAAGTATCTTTTGAATTATGATAAGGAATTGCTTGAAAAGCCAAAGCCGATCGACATCATTGATTTCATTTCAAATTATTTACACTTGTCCGTAATAAATGCGACAATGTCACATCCTATCGTTGAGGCTTTTATAATCTATTCAATAGGAAATTTTAAAGATTATGAAAGCAAGGAAATTATTTCAATCACACCGGGAACGATTATCATTAACAAGGAAATTCAAAATGACGTGTACAAGCGCTATGTTCTAGCTCATGAAGCAGCTCATTGGATAAACTATAGAGAGCGACCGAGTTCGATAAATTCAAAGTATTACTCTTGTTGCAAGAATTTTGTAGAACGAAGTGATTTGTTTAACAGAGAAAAGTTTTTAAGTTATTATGAGCGTGAGCCGGATGCTGATTTAGAATTATTTGCCGACGGAACGGCAAATGCTATTACCATGCCTGCAACAACATTCCTTCCGTTAGCAAGCAAGCTTATGGAGGAATACGGTTTTAGTGATAATAGAATTATTGAAGCATCTAAGAAGAATGAAACTGCCGAGATTATACGTAAACTTGCAACGACATATAATGTGCCTGAATTTGCAGTAAAAAACCACCTTTACAATTTTGGAATGTTCATGATAAATGAAAATGATATTTTATAATGCTATCGGAATAATAGTGGATGTTTTATCATCCATTATTATTTTAAAATAAGTGTAAACAAATTTGTTAGTAAATAATGATATGGGGGAATAAATTTTTATGAATAAAAATATTCGATACGAGGTGGTATGCCCGAATTGCAAGAAAGGTAAAGTGTTTTCGGATTCAAAAGCAGAAATAAGTACTTGTCATATCTGCTGTAAATGTCAGAAGGCTTTTATTATTAATTGGAAAACGCTGGTTGCAGTTCCTTCGCCTAAAATTCCCAACACCAACAATTCAAACTGACCGCACCGAAGGGCAAACAGTCACTTCACAGAACGGAGTTGAATGCAGAATCTTTCTGCTTTCTTCTCTGTTCTTTTTTTTAGGGGGGATTACTATGGAATATAGCTCTGATATGAAGAAATCTCAGTCTAACTGTATTTACATAGATAACTCTCAAAACAAAATAACACGCAAGGAGATGCTTCTGATGATTCTTGATAATGAACTGCAAAGTTCCCCACCAAGTGAAATCGCAGCTTACGAACTTCTGAAAAAAATTGCAGCTGATAAGGGAATGAAACAGAGCTACCTTACAGAACAATTATGCATTAGTAAAAGTTCTGTTTCAAAATATTTAAACGGAGACCTTAAAATGAATGAAAATGTGACAATTGCATTTATAATCGCACTCAGATTAAATAAATCACAGCAGAATGAAGTTTTAAGGGCCGCTAATATATGCCTTACCGCAGATACAAAGCGAAATAAAGTATTAAATACATTGCTTACAGTTTCGTCATGGTCTGATGAATTAATTACTGTAGCCGAATGTAATAAAATATTGCGTGAGAGAAATTTAGAAGAACTGACTTTAGCATGAAAATTTTCAAAAAGTGTTTCGTAAAAAGAAACATTTTAGGACTGAAATTCAGATTTATGCCATATTCAAATAAAAAAATCTACACTTTATAAGCTGAATTGTAGGATAACACAGTAGATTTTTGTTATTATTGCATTAGAAAATATCGATACATTTGTTTTGTACTATACAAAATCGACTGTTTCTTATGATGCCATTTAAAATAATAAAAAAATGTGGTAAACTGAATTTATCCTAACGAAAGCAAGCGCGCTGTTATCAGCTTTGTTAGGATAAGATACAATCATTTAGCTGAAAAATGAATTGTCAGAGTTTACGTTCCGACAGTTCATCAGCTTTATTGGTATACGTTTTTCTCTGACAATAGAAGTGGAGGAAAATATGAAATACAGTAACTATAATGATTTATCTGCGGCGGCGGATGTAACTGATGAAATTATCAAAGTTTACAAGCAAATGGCACGACACGAGCGTTACCTTGAAGAAAAAGACCGGACTAACAAGAATGTAAGCTTCGGGTATGAAGATGAAATTGTACATTTGCTTCCTCGAAGGCTGCTTGAACCTGCCATTACTCCCGAAACGAAATTATTGCTTAATGAGGCTCTTAATGCTTTGAAATGTAAAAACAAGATGTGCTATGATGCTGTAATGGACTATTATATCAACTGTTACGGCATTACATATGAGCAACTGGGTAAAAAATATAAAATTTCTGCCCAAGCATCCTTTTTTCGTGTAAAAAAGGGACTTAAGTTTTTAAATAACTATATGAATGTAACAAATGCTGAATAGTATTGTATTTTGGGATTGTGTATTTTAAACAAAAAATAAATAATCAGAAATTTTTTATCAAAAATGCTTTATAAATACTCTGACTTTACGGTATATGGATGAGGGGATAATAATCCTTTCATAACACACACCTGTCTGATATCGACAGAGAATTCCTTTGCGCTTGCATTCTCTGTCGTTGTCGGTACGGTTGATACATTCTCCAAGGATAGTTTAGCTGAAATCAAACTATTTTTTGAGAATATATCAACAGTTGATATATTCTTAGCATATTTCCTACAGTATCTTGAAAATTTAATATATGCATTGTTCGCTTAGTTCATTTATGTTTCTTTCTTTATGAAGGGAGGAACATTTTTATGGCAAATACCATTTCTACACAAACTGCTTACAAATTAATATTCAGTTCCTATCCTGAAATCATCGGGATAAGTGATTTGTGTAAAATGTTGAATATCGGTAAAACAAAAGCATACCAACTTGTGAGTGAGGGAACGATAAAACGCATACCTTGCAACAGAGAAATCAAGATTGCAAAGGTTACGGTTATTGAATACGTCCTGCAAAACACACAAGAATAATGCTTTGGATTTAATAGTAATATCGTATTCATAGAACTTTTTTACTAAGTTGGTAGAAACATCTTGAAAAATCCGTTGCGTCGCGCTATAATATAAGGGTCAACTTTATCGTGGCTACCA
>JAFWZH010000026.1 GCA_017522515.1 Clostridia bacterium | reverse complement strand
CGCACAGGTAAGAGGATATAAGGACGGAATTGTTACTGTTTATGATGAGGTAAATGATATTGAACTGTCATATAAATACAGCGGTAATGTGGTGATACATGACTTTGATGCAAAAACTCAGAGGGCAGGAACCGTAGCAGAGATTGTTTACGGAAAAAACATTTGTCTCTATGTTCAGGAGTCAAGAGTAAGAATGGCGATAATATATCAGTAAAATATAAGGTAGTGTAAAGTTAAAATGAAAGAAGGGCATAACAATTTCACAAAATATCGCAGATTTTCGCCTGAAAGCTTGTAAATGCTCGACTGCAATTTGTCAAGGGTAAAAATGAACGTGCTAACGCACGCCCTATGACAAATCACAGTGCGACCATTTGGATATTAACTAAGCGAAAATCAGGATACGAGTAACAAAGAATTTTGTTGTCGTTCTGAATATTTTAAACCGGCAACCTGAGCGGGTGTTAGATTAGACAAGGAACTATGAGGTCTGATGAAATTGTAGAAGAATACGAACATCATAATCATAGAATTGGCACTTTCAAATGAATTAAAGCCATATCTGGTCTTGTACCAATATTTAAACTGCTTGTTAAAAGCTTCAATAACATTGTTAGAGATGTCATCTTTAAAGCTTGCAACTCTGATATGTTTTACTCCAAATATTGATTTGGTTGGTACTTTGTAAGCTGAATAACGGTCGGTAACAATAGCATTAGGAGTGCCATAATCTTTTACACTATCAAACAAGCTAAAGGCTTGTGGAGAATCTCTGTGAGGTGATAGGTGGAATCCTAGAACAAACCTTGTTTCACTATCAATGATAAACCAAATGTAATACTTTTTGCCTAAGATTTTGACAACAGTTTCATCAGCATGCCACTCATCAGAGTCGAAATTCATAGCAGGCATAAGTGTAAGCATTTTAGAGTGAAATATGGGTGCAAACTTTTTACACCAATCGCTGATAGTAACATGAGAAACCTTGATGTTATATAAAATTTTAAGCATTAAGGCAATCTTACGGAAAGAAGAACCGCCTATGTAGAACATTGTTAAGGCAGTAATAATAAGATGTATGCTATGTCGCATACGTTTGAAATTATCTTTGCCAATAATATTAGACATAGATGGAGGAAGCTTCACAGTAGGTTTAGCTTGAAAAAAAGAATGATTGCATTTTTTATCAGAGCAACGATAATTAGAATAATCATCATAGTCATGATGAAGAAATGCAGACTTGCCACAAATAGGGCAAGAAGGATATTTGCGAGGTCTATCTGATTTTTGATAAGCCGGAGCAAATTGATGTTTACATTTGCGGCATTGGTATTTTTGATTACCAAACTTATCCTTGCCGTATTTATAAAGTAAATGGGAGTTGCATTTTGGGCAACTATGTGATATAATGTTTTCCATGAGATCTTGATCTCCTTTCTCTGATTTTCAGGGAGGTATAGGTTTTAGGGGTAAAACTATTATACCACAAGGAGTTCAAGATCTCAATTTTCATTTAACTTAACAAAACGTT
>JAFWZH010000210.1 GCA_017522515.1 Clostridia bacterium | reverse complement strand
CCTTCTAGTACTTCTACACTTACAACTCTGTCGTCAGCTTCAAGTACTTCTTTAGCCGAATCTACAGATTGACAACCTGTCCATTCCAAAAGTTGTTGTTCAGTTATAGCTATGGGATGTTTTACCATACCAGCATTGTATCCTAAATGATTGAGCATTGCTATTAACAAACAAGCTTGGTCTATGTCATTTCCACATTTTTCTTCAAATGTGCCTATTGAACCTTTTCTTAAATTTCTATAAAAACTTATGTCAATATTATTATAAAGATATTCGTAAATTTTAAGTGGTGTACCCAAAGACTCAGTAAACTCTGCCATTTCTTTAGTTAAAGAAAACTCTTTTTCACATCTGTCATCAACGACAGAATAATCAACCTCTTTCATTTGCTCTCTTATAGAAACAGGAAATTCATCACATGAGCCGAGTAAGAAATCATTAAGTAAAGAAAGATCAACACCATTAATAACATCATTTCCGTCTAAATCAAGTGCTCCAGAATCTTCTGTTGCAAGCTTTTCTCTTGCTATTATTAAATCAAAAACATCTACCACTCCATCATTGGTTGCGTCACCATATGTAGCATTTGTTGCATACGCAGTTAATGTTTTTATTTCATCTGATACTGTTTTCAGATTATTACCATAAAAGCAAAATGTAAATGCTGCTGCTATGATAAAGGAAAAGAATTTTTTTATTTGTTTAGACACATTATCACCTTCATAAATATATTTTTTATAATTATATCATACAAAAAAAGGAAAATCAATAATAAATCCAAAATAACATATTATTAACTATATTTTTATTAATACTAAAATAGCAAGCAACGCCTGTGGTGTACCACAGGCAAGTTTTTAGGTTTAATTTATATTTTTTCTAAATTAAATATTTATCTGCCATATCGTCTATGAGCTGATAAAAAAGACGATACTGCTCCAAGAGGAGAATAGACTGCTTCGAGAACAGATTTCAGAAATGCACAACAAATAACAAAGACTCCTATTAGGAGCCTTTGTTATTTGTATTGATATTAATCGAAATTAAAAACCAGTTCCAAAGTCTGAAATACCATATACATACTGTGAATTTTTTTCATACCAACAAATCCAACCAGTTTTTCCGTTATAAGTAGTTTTTACCCAAGTACTATTTGAGTAATGTTTAGCTGCGGTTATTATTACCACTTTATTACGAGGAATTGTAGTAAGAACTGTATTTGATGATGCAGTTGAACCAGGGTTTTTACGTAAACGTAAAGAACTTGCTGCTATTTTTGCAGGAAATCCTTTAGTAAGATTAGGAAGATAAATCCAACCAGATCTCCAACCATTAGTACATCTAATACTGTTTGTCCATGTTCATAGCTGTTTTTATACGTTTCAAAGGAGAAGGACCCTGTAGGCTCTTTGACAGCTTTTATAACACGTTCTGCTTGCTCATCGGGAACAGATTCAACCAACGAAACAAAATACTTGTAGACAACATTAACGCTTTCATCGCTGATATTCTGCTCATTAAGCTTTTTCGTATAATGAAAAGACATATGTTTCTATGACTTTTTGTTTTTTTTGAGTTGTAGTGCGTTAGCACTACTTGAGACAGTGCTAATTTAGACAAAATAATTTAGACAAAATAATTAGGATAGAAAAAAATGAAGATATATGGTCATTTCAGATGCTTTTTTATGACTTTTTGTTGGTCATTCTATGACTTTTTGTTGGTTATTCTATGACTTTTTGTTGGTTATTCTATGACTTTTTGTTGGTTGTAATAAGTTTTCAACAAACAAAAAGTCATAGAATAATTATTTATGACTATTGACAGAAAGGTCATAAAATGATATAATATTTGTTGAGGAGGCGTTTCTAGTGGGCGAGAAAAAATATACAATGAAGCTTGATAGAGATTATTATGTTGTTACCGCTAATGACCTTATCAAAGGAAAACAGAAAATGTCATTAAGAGAGGCACAATTACTTTTTATTGCTATTTCTCAAGTTGTATATGAAGATAAGGACTTTAAGACTTATACTACAACAGTTTCAGAATTAGCAGCATTTATGGGAATTGATGAAAATAGTCTTTATCGTGACTTAAAAAGTATTTGTAAAAGCCTTTGTCAGCAAATCGTAGAAATACAAATTGGTGGTGAAAACGCACAAGGAAGAAAAAAATGGAAAGTTTTTAGTTGGATTCAAAGTGCAGAATATGATAATGGTATACTTACAATTCGTTTATCCGATGATATAAAACCTTATCTAATTGATTTAGAGAGCTACTATTCACAGACATTATTAGGTACTCTTATGACATTTAGAAGTTACTACGCTACACGACTATATCAGTACTTAATTGCGGATTCTGGAGCAAAATATGGTAATGTACACGAATGGGAATTTACTTGTGAACAATTACGAGAACTATTTCAAATTGGAGAGAAACAATATAAACTAACACGTGATTTATTAAAAAAGACTATTATTCCTGCTCTAGACGAGTTGAATAAATCAGATTATGCTTATGTATGGGACTATAAGGAGCATCGTTCTACTAAAAGAGGAAAACCGATAGAAAGTGTATCGTTTAAGGCTATTTTCTTTAAGAACAAGGAACGAAAAGAGTTTTATTTAAAAAAATCAAAGCCGATGATCGAGCAATATCAGCAAGAAAAGGAGAAAAAAAATGGATGAAAAAATATTTTATGATAAGGCACATTGGAAAGCCTTTACTGAGTGCCTTTTCTATGCAGTTGATGAAATTTTCTGTTCTGTGTATGCTGAATATTACTGGCAAGCTATAAAGCTAAAATTTAATATATAAGAATATTTATAATTATAGTAGATGTAATGTCTTAATAAATTTATAGGGAGAAATGATTATGTTTAAAAGTGAAATGAAATCGAACTTGAAAAGAGAGGGCGAGAATTATACTGACGAAAATCATGAGGAATGGCTTTGGATAGAAGAGTACCGCCAACACGCAAAAAAATATATATATGACACGGATTGGAATCTGTGGTGCAAACTGAATCAGGAGAACGGAACTTATGAACCGATAGTAGAACTTCCAAAGATGAAACCAACAGCAGCAATGGGCAAGTACGGAAGTATGAGATTGAACTTTATATGGCAGACATCTTGCCTGATGGAAACGATAATGCTGAACGGGGACGTAACGAAGCATTGTGAGGAAATGAACGAGAGGGTTACGGAGCTAATTCAGGACATTGTAGAGAAGAAAAAAGCCTCAGTGGAATATCAGAAGATAACGGAGGAGGGGCAATATCTGCCGATGTTACAGGCATTAGAGAGATATACAGCAGAAGCTGAGGAAGAAATACTTCCTGTGACAGTTTATGCAATATGAGAATATGCATAGAATTCACTTGACAATGTATATACAAAAGTGATATAATATAAATGAAAGGAGTGACTTTTATGACACAGGTTAATTTTAGAATTGAAGAAGATGTAAAAAACAATGCCGAAAAAGCTTTAAAGGATATGGGACTTACTATGTCTACAGCTATTACTATGTTTTTAGTAAAAGTTGGCAGAGAAAAGCGTATTCCATTTGAAATTAATGCAGATCCATTCTATAATGCAGAGAATATCGCTGAACTTGAAAGACGAGTGGCAAATCTCCATAATGGTAACAGCGTTCTCAAAGAGCATAATCTGATAGAGGTTGACGATTGATGAAGAAGATGTGGCATGATGAAGCTTGGGAAGAATATCTATATTGGCAAACTCAAGATAAGAAAACTCTCAAAAAAATTAATAAGCTCTTGACTGATATAGATAGAAATGGTTATAACTGCATAGGGAAGCCAGAGCCATTAAAAGAAAATCTTTCTGGATATTGGAGTGTACGCATTGATGAGCAAAATAGAATTGTATTTAAAATAACAGGAGATCAATTAGAAATTTTGCAATGCGGTTCTCATTACAGAGATAAATAAAAACAAGCCCATAGATACCTCTAAAAAGCCGCGTGTACTTTTCTGAGATGTCTATGGGCTTTTTCTGTATGGATAAATATAGAAGCTTAAAAACAGCGTTTTAAACTCGTCTATCACGATTTATGAAAAAAGCAGGATTTTCTCCTGCTTTTTTTACGAATATTTATTTTTTGTTAAACCATCGCTGCCAGAAGTATCTTCTCGGTATTGGAGCTTCTATATCCTCAGAGCGTTCAGAGTTGTCTGTAAGCGGTTTCTGTGAAGCAGCCAATTGTAATACTTGTCCATTTATAACCGCCGTTGTGCTGTTGCTCAAACTTTCTGTGAGCGTTTTAATTTGCTCCTGTTGTGCTGCTATCTGTTTATCTTTTATTGCTAGCTGTTCAGATAACAGAGTATTGTGCTGCTGTAGTGTTGTAATTGTGGTTTTCAGGGTTTCCAGTAACACGTTTTCGGTAGTTTCCACTGTTTTTGATGTTTGGTTTGCGGTGGTTTGCGGTGTTTCCGCAAACCATTCTGGATTGGTTTGCACTATTTCTGGTATTGGGTTTGCAGTAGTTTGCAGTGTTTCCGCAATCAGTTTGCACCCATTATCATCAATAATAAGTATACCATTCTCATTAGTTTGCAGATGATTCGCACGGAATTCATCATTAAACCTTTTTCGAATTGCGGTCTTTGATACTCCTAGACTGTCGGCGAGCTGCTTTACAGTCATACTCATTTTAGTTCTCCTGTATATTATTTCAAACCATATTTCTTTTTTATGTCAGGATTATTATGCAAGTATTTAGAAATTTCCCAAGAAACTGCTGAGAAAAATCCAAGTGTATATTTATTTGCAATCTTAGGAATATGATCTAGAATATTATTGTATGCATCTACATATGCACTTGCTATTATCCTACCATCACTAACATAAGTTATTTCGTGATTATGAGAATACTTTTCAATATCCTCTTTGTTAATCCATCCTCCATGATGAGTACTTTCAAATCCATAATCCAGATTTCGTTCAGCATCTTTAACAGGAATATTGCAAATGGTCTTGAAAACGCCAATTCTCCAACCACCATCATTGTTAAACAATATTGTCATAACATCATTTTCGTCCATATCTTCGGGAATAACAATTTCAGTTGTAGGAGTTTTATAAAGGAAAATAAGAATAGGTTCAGCAAGATTAAGATATTGTGCTTTCACATCTATAACCTTTCCATAAAAATAAAGGTTATGGTTTTTAATCTTGATTACAAAAATATCACCATTGCGTATTTTCTTTCTACTTTTTTCTAATATTTCGGTATAATAACGTTCTATATCTTCCATTTTAATTCACCGCTTTCTGTTCTCTATATTTATTATATACATCATTTGTTTCTAAATATATTTTCCCAAATTCTGTATATTTATCATATTTTTTACTATATATACTTATGCTATTTATAATATTTTGAAATTTAGGATTTCTCTCAATTAATACTTGTTCTACGCCTCTTGCTTCATCTCTTTTAAGAGATTTCTTATTTAATGGTTCTAAATTTTCAAAACGAATAAAATCCTCAGGATTTTCAGACTTAAATCCTTCCGATTCAAGCTTTTTTTTCCAGATATAATTATGTTGATACCTTCTTAAATCAATACTTTTAGTTATACCAACATAAACAGGAACATCATTTTTTATTCCAAAATATACATAGTAATCAGAACTTTTTCTTAATTTACGAGCTGTTGCTTTTGCAACTTCAACTGCTCCTACTACATAAGCTGCATTTTTTATTGCTTCTCCGGCAGTTTTTGTCATAGTATCTATGCTTGATATAACATTATCTACTATTTCTGAACCAGGCATATCAATATTCTTACTATTATTTTCGACTAATTTATAACAAAAGAATGTTGTGATACATAATAATCCTACCATTGTAATGACGTTTATCACTTTGATAAAAGGCCAAACAACACTAAGTTGTCCTGTAGCTTTTTTAGAATTGTCAATACCTCTTGTTAATGTATTTTCTCCTTCGTATCCATATCCACCATACCATCGATACTCACCAGCACCATTTTCAGGATTAGTTGCTATATATGCTATTCCACCCCAATCGTCATAATTATTATCGCTTAAATCCATAACATATACAAAATTTTTAGGGATAGTTATATTATATCCTTTATCTATATATGATAAAATTTTATTAATTTCACTTTGATGTATATTTAAGTCGAGATTTGAAAGTTCATCTTTATTATATGAATTTATAGTTATCAATTCAGTGCCTTGTAACTGAGCTTCATTTATAATATCAATGGGAGACAAACAGTATAAGCCTAATACATCTTCAAAAACTTTTTTCTCAAGAGTTGAACAATACATTCCATAAATCAAATTGTATGATTGTCTTGCTGCTTCATTACCGCTTCGACTTATAGCATTGTTACAAATTGCAGAATTGGTAGAAAAGTTTCCTTGTTTTTCTATTTTCCCTTGAGAAATAGTTGGTTGATACGAAATCAGGCTAAAAACAATTCCATTTTCATTTCGTATATCTGCCATTTGAGATAAATAGTCGTTAAATATATGAGCTTGTGAATACATCTCAACGCCAATATAACGAAGTAGTTTTCCAAGATTCTCATAGTTATTAATTACATCAATAGCAGCTTCTTTAGTAGATTCATTAATGTTTTTAAGAAGATCCGCATTTCTTAGACTTTCTTCTGTCGTTTCAAGATAATCGCTATACGCATATGAAATAATATTAGGAGAAATACGTTCAAAATCAAAAACTACACTAATCATTTCTCCAGCTGTAATTGTTTTGGTACTATTCAAAAAATTTGAAGTTACTGAAAAATCCAACGAATCGCCTATTGGTAGTTCTGGACTTTCTAGTTTAAGAGTATCATCTACACGTAATTCGTGTTTTAGAGACATCTCATTATATGATACTGTTACATTAGTTCCATACAAATCTACAGTTTTAACTAAAAGAGTACCTTCACCAAATGAAAATCCTATACTATCGCATTCTATTTGTTCTTGTGAGAGGGTATCTACTGAGTTTGTACTCTGTTTTAATATTGAATTGTCAAATTTAATATCATTACTAATATTATATTTTAAACCTTTAACTTTACTATCATCCAATGAAAAAGTAGCCGATTTTTCATTTATAGTATTAGAATTTAGCAAGAAGTAATCTAGTTTAGAAGGAAATACATCAAATGTTTTTTGTTCAATGACATTTGATTTCATATAATAATTTGATTGCGAGTCAAGATTATTAAACCATTCTTCATCTATCTCTGGTTCTTCAATCATAAGATTACAATTAATAAAATTCTCATATATGTTTTCGTCAATTTTCAAGTCTAGTTCGTCATATGCTGTCTGGACTTTTTTATATTTTTTAAAGCTAGTATCTAGAAAATGTACTTCTGAATCAATTTCTGCAATTACAAATATATGAGGAAAAATAAAATAATTTTCTTCAAGACCTTCTAGTACTTCTACACTTACAACTCTGTCGTCAGCTTCAAGTACTTCTTTAGCCGAATCTACAGATTGACAACCTGTCCATTCCAAAAGTTGTTGTTCAGTTATAGCTATGGGATGTTTTACCATACCAGCATTGTAT
>JAFWZH010000209.1 GCA_017522515.1 Clostridia bacterium | reverse complement strand
TGAAATATCCTGCTGCTTTGAAGAAATTTGAAAAAGAAAAATTACTTCAAACAGTAAGAGATATCCTTATAGAGAACTCCATTATATCTGTGCATGATAGCATATAGTTCATACGGTGCTTGATTCTTGTTTTTAGAAAATTAAGTCAAAACAGTTTATTAGTTGTTTGCTTCTAATTGAATATTAAACAAATATGCCTGATATAGTTCTTGAGTGGATACTGTTTCAAAAAGTGTGTATAGGTTAGCATAAAAAAGAAAGTCTACAGATTTGTTATTGTTCAATTTTCTTTTAGAAGGACTATTATTTTACCAAAGAAGAAATTGGACAAACGGCAAATTGCACTCTCTCGAAATAATATTGGGTATTAAAATACATCGTTACTCCTAAAATGTGTATCTTTGCATATTATTTTGAAATCGTAAATTTCTCAATAGCGATAAAATAGATATTAAACAAATTTAATGTTAGCTTATGAAAAGTGTAGTTAAATCCGTCCTTCTGTTAATCTCAATGTTTTCTATTATATCCTGTCAGAAGGAAGAAGTTGATATTGTAAGTGAGATATCCGTGTCTGTCTCTTCTGAAACCGGCATTATGTACCCCTTCTTTGATAGTAATAAGGAGAATCCTATTGAATGTATGTTAGTGATGACAGAAGATGATCCTGGTATATGGCAACCTCTTGAATTTAATAGAATCGAGGGATTTGTTTACGAAAGAGGACATGAGTATGAACTTCGGGTAATGCGAACATTACTTGCCAATCCGCCAATGGACGCACCCGATCGTACCTACAAACTCAAAAGCATACTATCTGACAAACTTGTTGTAGAACCGGAAGTTCCGATTGAAGAAGAAATCAAATCGGAAGATGATATTGTGTATGAAGAGTTATGTCCGTTTGAGAAATATGCTATCTGGCCCCATTATTTTGTGGATAGTGAGGGTAACATCTTTTCGGATATGGATTCGCCTAAACCGTCGTATGAACACGCCCGAATTTATCTTGAAAACGTATTGAGTCTGGACGATCCTAATTGGGTGAAATTTCAAAAAGTTACCTATCAGGCTACATACTCATATGTATTGTCACCACTCACAGAAGATATACGATTGGTACGCAATGAATCATCCGGACCAATGTTCAAGAATGTTATTCCGGAAGATGAATTCAATCACATTACCCAAAGTATGCAATCGGGCGAGGAACTTAAATACACCTTAATTCTGGCAAATGTCCACAAAAAAGGGCTTCAACGAGTGGAATTCATAATAGTTAAAAAATAAAAAGAACGATGAAGAAATTTCTCAATTTTATAGGCTATACCTTGCTGTAATCGTAGTGTTGATTATTGTTGCTGTTGTGCTTATAATGAATGAAAAAATATCCCGATAGCGTTTTGTCATTGCTATCGGGATTATGCTGCCATTATTTCTTGGAAACTCTTCGATATTTCTGATTATGAGCCGTAGGATTTTCCGGATTCGTCATTTCAAGAATACCCATATCCAAAAGCGGTTGAATATGTCTTTGACGATTCCTTGACTGATTGGTAATACCTAATCTATCCATTATCTCCTGTGCTGTGCGTGGTATAGTACAGAAATTTCGTATATCCTCTTGCTGCTTCGTTAATTTTGGACGACTTGGTTCCTTTTCGCTTTGCACTTGGTTACTTTTTTCGCCCGACTTGGTTACTTGGTTACCATTTTCACCGCTCACTTGGTTACTCTTTTCGCCTGACTTAGTTACTTGGTTACCATCTTCATCTAATCGGGGGATGATAATAACAAACTCATTCAAGTTTTCATCATTCTTAAATTCCGGTTTAATGCCAAGATTGATGCAACGTCTGATACCTGTACCTATACCTGCATACGGTAATGAGAAAATAGCATTACTGAACAAGAAATTATTACGAGGCAATGATGTGCCTGCTTCTATATCCTTGACAGTTAATCCACCCGGAAGTGTTCCAGGACTATGAATTTCTACTCTATTATCAAAAATGAAAATTCGTATAGGGCATTGACGAACAAGCGAACGATGGACCATCGAATTTACAACCAACTCTTGCAATGCGATGATAGGTATCTCTACCTTGCCTTGCTGATTAAATTCTTCGCCATCTTGAATCATTCGCAAATTGCGACGGAAGAAATCCATTACACAGTTGAACTGGTGGACTAAATTACCCTCCATTGCCTCGCCATCCACCTTATCACGAAATGTCATTCCACTTTCATCGTTCCCATAGAAGGAGACACATTTTGTGGTAAGAATAGGCAGCCAGCGTTGTGGCGTCTTTCCAAACAAGAGCATTGCAGCTACGGTGAGTCCTCCATCCGGACGAATAAAACGCAAATTCCTAAAAAGTTTTTCCAGTGTAAAGCCTTCACCAATAATATCAACCAACTTATCAATAGGTTGTTTTTTCAAATCGGCTTCGGCTAAACCTATGTTCTCAAAACGAGAAGAAAATCTACTAAAAAGAAATGCTTTAACAGTCTCCATATCAAGATCATCAATAGACGAATCTTTAACTGCGGCTTCATCAGGATGAAAACTGCCACACTCTGTCATCATTTCTGCTAATTCAGCATTATCGAAAACTCTGCGTTTATCTGAACCATTTTTCACCCATACAATACCTTTGTTATCGTGGTATGGTTTATTCTTCCCTTCGGAAATAGTAGCGATTACAACTTGACCACCATCAACTTTAACGGTATCTATATCGATTAAGATATTGGGAAAAACATTCTCACTCGCCAAATTTGTCAGCAGATTTGTGGTTTCCTGTATTTCCACAAAAGATAGAGGGTTGATATTTCCAGTCTTATCATTGATACCAATAACAATCGTTCCCCCGTGACTATTTGAGAAAGCGACCAATTCGCACGCCGTATCGTATTTATCCAACACACGTTCCTTGAACTGAACCTTAGTAACTTCAGCTCCATCCCTCATTTCCATTAACTCTTTTTCTGTCATGCGATATATTTTTTGCAAACTTACTGCTTTTTTTCGACTTAAAGGTAGAAGCAGGTAAAAATCAGTCTGAATCATCAGTTTTTTACCTGCTTAATAATATTTTACATTTTCAGTGAATGTCCCTGTTTCTGCCTTTGGTCATACCTGCCGAGGGCGACATCATCTACTTCACGAGCTGCCTTAATATACTCGCTGTTAGATAGGTTATCTTTCTTCTCAGCAGCATTCAGTAGGAAATTGCCTATGGCTTTATAATCAGCTTTAGTTTCGCCAAAAGATTCCATTACACCTTTTATTGTTTTGGCTTCGTCCTTACCAAAGATACTGCGATACCTGTCCTTTGCAAAATTGATGATAATTTCTACAGCCTTGCGGAAAGCAGCATTGCTTCTGAGCAGTATTCCGGTGAATATATCAAGCACTTTGTCACGCCATTTAATGAGCCCTTTGAGACGGTTTATCTCATCATCCTTTCTCTGAATTGCATTTCGCACAGCACTTTCCACCTGCTGGGCAACAGAATTTTTATAGGCTTCAAGTTTTGCCGCCTCTGCCTGTGTCCGTCTGCGTTCTTCGGCTATTGCTTCGTGAGCTTCCTCCAAATCAAATTTCAAGTCCTCTATATCGCCTTTCAATGCTTTAGACTTTCCTGTAGCCCAATCCGCTACTGCACCAAGCAATTCGCTTCCTTTCTCCTTGTTGAGCTTCGTGCGTTTATCGCTGATGGCTCTGTCAAGAGCCTCTCTCTCCGCAATAAACGCTGAAAATCAGCAAATTGCAAAATAAACACCCAATTTTACACCCAAGAATGTAAAGTTGGTTTTTTTTGCATTATTTAAGGTGAATCAAGCATCCCTTATCCACACCCGTTTACTACTGCATCACTTTTCCAAATACAAGAGAGGCAAATCCTTAGAAATATCAAGGTTGTGAGTTATAAGTTAAAAATAGTTGTAATTGAATTGAAGTCTGAATATTATCGCTATTTTTGTAATTGTTTTAATATGAACACATCAGATGAACACATCAGAGTTATAAGGTTTTTGCTAACTTTGTGAAGCCAAGTTTATGAAACGAATACTAACAACAATATCTATATACTTCTGTGCTTTGACTATATGCTGTGCAAATAATCAAGGACTTTTTCGCACTTCTAAG
>JAFWZH010000208.1 GCA_017522515.1 Clostridia bacterium | reverse complement strand
TCAAGATTACGCTTGATAAGCAAAATCGTCTTATCTTTGAGGCAGAGCGTGAACGGAATATGTTGGAGCTTGAATTAAGCGATTTAAAGGGACTTGCAAGGCTTACCAAGAAAAAGGAGCTTGAAAGCAGGATTGCCACCAAAAACGAGGAAATACGAACCCTCAAAGCTGGATTATCCGGTATCGTCAGACAGAATGCTTTTGCAACGGTGCAGGATTTCTACACAGCATTTTATACCGCAAAGCGTGCCACAGAGGCATATCAGAAAGAATGTGCCAAGTGGGAAGAAGCCTACGGAGAGAACGCCACTCCAAAAGCCGAAACCATGCACGACAAGATAAAGCGGTATCAGGAAAAGGCTGATAGACAGAATGCCAACCACCCTTACCGAAGCAGAGATAAAGGGGCGAGATAATCGCCCCTTAACCACAAAATAGCCCTATCCATACACACAATGGATAAGGCTATTTTTAAATACATAGTATGCGTAGAACTGAAAGTTGTACTTGCCTTTGTTACGATAAAAATTTCAAGTTTATGAATTACTTATCACACTTTAAAGCAATAAATTCTGTTAAAAAATGGATAGCTAAAACGCTACCCATTTTCATCTATTTATTTTGCGACAACATATTCAACTTCTTCTCCTGATGAAAGAATATCCAATAATCTAAACACAGGTCCTGTTGGATGTGTTCTGCCGCCTTCCCATGCTTCAACAGTTTTGATAGAGCGTAATGTGTTTTCGTCTATATATTTCTACTTTTCACTTGCATTATAATACCTTTCAAGCTCTTCTTTACAAGATAGAAATACCATTGCTAATTGCTTGTCAAAATGTGTTTCTGCATCCTTTTCTATTATTTCATATGCCCTTTCATAAGAAAATGCATCTTTATAACATCTTTTAGAAACCAAAGCATCAAACACATCCGCTAGTGCCATTATCCTTGCCTCTATAGGAATTTCTTCCCCTTTTAATCCTTCTGGATATCCTGTTCCATTGATTTTTTCATGATGATAGTGCGCAACATTTTCCGCCACACGAACAAACTCTGGTTCTTCTACTCCAGATAATATTTCACTGACCATATGATACCCTATTTCTGAATGCTTTTTCATCTTGGCATACTCTTCATCAGTGAATCTTCCCTGTTTTCTAAGTACTGCATCATCTACACCAATTTTACCTAAATCATGCATAGGTGCACTTCGTATAACAAGATTCAAAAATTGGGCGTCAAGCCCAAGATTTGCATCAACTAATTTGCTTGAAAATATCCTTACAACATCACTAGTTCTCTTAATATGACCACCTGTGCTAAGATCCCTCGATTCCACCATCTGCGCCATACCAAGTATAGTTTTTTCCTGAATCGTTTTTATTCGGCTTGTTTTTTCCTCAACTTCCTTCTCTAATTCGTCATTATATCTCTCCTTCAATGCCAGAGTTTTATAATGTTCTGTATTATCATGAAGTTCGATTGTATAGCCTTTTAGCTTACCAAAAGGATCTGTAATTATATGAATCTTACCATCATAATATTTGTCACCTAGCACATATGATTTTATTGGAAGATGAATATGTCCTTTTCTCGAAAGTTCTTTATATGCATCTTCCAGGTTTGAAATATTAGTAAGTAAGTTTTGTAAATTTTGACTACTGTTTTCAATAATCTGACCTAATCTATATTGTGCAAGTTCTGGAAATATTTTTTCCATATAACTGTTACAGCCTTTATATGCTTTATTTTTATCAAATGTCAGAAAACCCACTTCACTAAGCTGCTCATCTACAATATTCTTATTTTCATAAACTGTATATATATTTGAATCATAAATCGGAAAAAGCGCACCTAACATTAGAACATCAAATGCAACTGGAATAAACTCATATTCTATATGAAATATTTTTTGCGCAACATATACACCTACTGCAATTATCATTAGAAGTAGCAAAGTTATGGCATTTTTTCTATCTACAGATTTCTTTTTTATAAGGACATAGATGACAGCTACAAAAGAACACAGTAGATACAAATACATTGTTCCTATCGCCAGTACATGAAACGGACCATAGCTCTTTTCTAATACCACAATACCATTAGTCCTATACATTTCCACACGCTTATAAAACAATTCACTTCTACCAATTGTACATACAAATCCATACACACAACACTGACATAATACAAGGCAAACTTTTACGACTTTCTTTATTTCCAAATGACAGATTTCTAAAACTATAAAAAAATAGAAAATTGGAAGAAATACACCGCCAACATAAGCGATAATTTGAGCAAAAAGCGCTTCTTCAAGAGTCCTTGAAATTGCTAAAAAATAATACCCAAAACAGGAAATACTAATTATTGTTAAACTCAAATACTGAGAAACGCTATTCCTGACATCATATAACTTTAACCAAACCATCATGCTAATTGCAACCAAAAGGCATATCAAATACACATATTCCATTTATCCTACTCCTTTACAATTACTTTTCGTATATTCTGGTTTCCTCTTTGCCAGTAAGATAGGAATTTAGAGCTGTATCTCTAACTCCAAGCAATCCCATTCTTCACCTAACACTTGATACTTTTCAACTTCATCTAATGCAATATCCTTAAATCCTGCAGCTTTGTAACAATAATAAGCTGGCTCATTATTCTTAAATACGCCTAACGAAACCTTCTTTGCTCCAAAGATTTCTTTTGCATAAATTAATCCTTGCTTAAGCATTTGCTTTCCATAGCCTTTGCCTCTTTTATTTGAATCAACTATGACAAACCCGAATCTCAGCTCATCAAATGACTCTGTTGGTCTTCTCATTGTAAAAAAACCAACCACATCGTCATCATCTATTGCTGTAAAAGCCATCAAATCGCTTACCGAATGAAATTGTTCAACAGATAGCGGATATGTTCCTAGTACACCTGCCGTCCATTTATAAAATGATTTCTCATCTTTTGTCCATGACAATATTGTTTCAGCATCCTTTATATAAGGTCGTATTCTTAACATAATTATGTCCTTTCCTCTGAAAATATGAATCTAGTGATTCATCTCTAAGTTACAATTTTTACTTCTTCTGCAAAAGGATATACTGAGCTGCAATCACATAGTTATCTATGTCTTTCTCACTCAATCCCCTAGCTAAAAACAAATCATCCCATACCGCTCTCATCTTATCAATATCTTCGCATTCGACCTGAAAAAATCCACTATTCAAATCGATACCAACATATATGTTTCCTTCTAACACATATGTTGAAACAATCGGCTCTTGCTCATCATTTTCCTTGGCATTAAAAACAACTATATCAGCAAACTGACTTGGGGCATCTTTTATCGGATGATATTTTTCTACAAAATAATTATCAAGTGCTTTACCACTAATTCTATTTACAACCAGCTTATTTTTATTCTCTGAATAAATTTGTTTCCAATTCTCGATTTGTTCTGATGTGACTTCTGTTGTAATCATAATTTTCCCTTTCCACTAAAAATCAGAATTTACCAATCCGACAAATTCGAGTTTTTCTTTTATCTTACTACACCAAGTCTAGATAATCCACCAGAATTTATCAAAAATCACCATACTTCCAAACTATCAATCGCATCCACCCACGCTTGCATTTCGCCGTCTAAAGCAAGTCGAGCATACTCAAGCGGCTCATCTATCGCCAAAGCATTCAGCGAATTTTGTGAACAAAGAGTGGTTCTTAATCCATCCTCAGCCTTATTACAGTCAATCCGTAATATGTAATTTTCAAATGTGGTTACATCAATACTGTTCGTTTGAGGGTTATAGTCTGCATATATCAATCTCATTTTATCAATCCTTTCTTGGAAATGTATTATAAGCATTCCATCCAGTCCCAACTGCCATTTTTATAATTCGTTATAAGTTGTTACCAGATTTTCTTTCCCTTGTTTTTTCCCTTATGAGGGTTTGTAAACAAGGGTAGAACGATATAACACGATACAAGATGTGACGGAGAGGACACCCACGAAAACTTTAGTGTTTTCAAGGGTTTTCCGAGATTTCTATAACAAGATATAACAGTTATTAAATCCTATTAATTTCGTCATTTGAAAACTGAAAGTTTCGAGAGTGTTATCAGGTTGAATTTTTATGATATTTCATTCTTGCAAGATGAATAAGGGGCGAAATAAATCGCCCCAAAACAAAGTTATTTTTTTACATATTGATATTTTTTCAATTTCTTACCGGTAATAATACAGATTAAACTTCCACTTAAACCAAGTATAAACATCATAAGTGCAGCACCTGAACCTTTACCCGTACCAAAAAGCGTTTTTAAAATTGATAATTCACCATATGCGACCATAAGCGGTTCGCATACATTATCTACCATAAAACCTCCCAAAAACAATCCAATCGGGATAGTAAAAAACTGAAGAGTATTGCGACACGCATAAACACGCCCTTGTAATTCCACCGGAATGGTGCTCCTAAGAATCACATCCAAATTAGTACTCATAACAGGCACAAGAATCCATCCAATAACCTGTCCAATACACCATAATACTGGTTCTCTGGAAAATGCCAGTAAAAAGTTTTCAGTTCCCAACGAAAATAGCATTGTCAAATAAACGACTTTTACCCTATCCTTTGGCTTAGGTAAAACAGAAACAATCAGACTGCCAATAATCATAGCTACACCGGAACAAGAAGTAACAATTCCAAGAACTGTCTGACCACCTTTTGGATTCGGAAGCACATAACCCGGTAACGTTGCATCAAAAGCGGAAGCCACCAGATTAACACCTGCCATAAATAATATCAGCATCATAATCATTGGATTGTCTTTCAAAAATCCAATTCCTTCTTTAGCAAGAACAAGTACACTTTCTTTTCTTTCACTCTTGCTTTCTGGAATTCTAATAAAAAACTGCAATGCAACAAATGCAACTATAAAGCTTCCGATATCTACTGCTATAACACCATTAAGCCCTATAAAAGAATACAATGCTGTAGCAATCAAAGGATTTAATATGGATATCAGCGACCTTGACAAAGAACGAAGACCACTTGTCTTCTGATAATACTTTTCAGGAATGATAAGCGTCATAGCAACTTCTGATGCAGGTTGCTGTACTGTATTCATTAATCCGGAAATTGCATTTAAAGCATACAAATGCCATACCATTAAACGATTTGAACTAAATAACCCAAATACTACTATGGTACAAAACACTGCAAGCACATCACAAACAAGCATTGTCTTCTTTTTATCAAATCTGTCTGTCAATGCTCCTGCAAATATGCTCATTAGCACATATGGTGCATAAGAGCATATAGTAAGTGTTGCTGTGCTTAATGAAGAACCTGTCTTCTCATACAGCCATAAAGTAAGTGCAAATGCTGTGATACTGCTACCAAGTTGAGATACACTCTGGGTACTCCAGAGAATCAAAAAATCTTTCAACTGGTATAATTCATTTTTCTTTATATTTTTCATTTCTTTGCTCCTTTTCTTATCAACTATTTCTCAAAACAGAAGCAAAGCCTGAGGATATCAGCCTAGTGCTGTTCCTCCATGCAGTCTCCTCAGACTCTGCATGGAGCTACTACAATGCAAAGTATCATTTTTTCTACTCTTTCCTTTTCAATAAAATAAATTACATAACAGAAACTTCAAAGTTGCTCTATCAATGCTTTTTTAGTTTCCATCATATCTCTTTCAATCAGCGGACGCATACTGTCCTTATACTTTGATAAATCGGCTTCTTGAAAACATGATAATATTCTCGGAATATATTGTGGCTTTGCCACTCCCACCTGTGCAAGAGCCTTTATACATTGTCTAGCAGTAATCGGCTTATCGTCCGTAACATGGGAAAGATAATCTGATATTATTGCATCAAAACGATTCTCATCGTCCCACTGTGCATTAGCCGAAAGAATATACAACACACGATTTCTTACTAATGACTTTGGATGGTTAAGCAGGGACGCAAACGCATCAAAAAATTCATACCATTTATCAGTATCTTGAC
>JAFWZH010000207.1 GCA_017522515.1 Clostridia bacterium | reverse complement strand
CCTGAGTTGTAAATCGAAATGCAACCCTTTCGGTTTCAAATCAGTATGAATTAGTAATAATAAATTATATATGCCGGATGGTTGCGAACCGGCGTACAAAAAAGATTGTTGTCCTTTGGATAGCAGTCTTTTTTTGTTGTTACTCTAAATCGTTTCGGTTATTCTGTTGCTGTTGGCGACGGATAAGGAGCATATCATGTCAAACTTTTTTACTTATGAAGAACGCCTTACCCTCCAAAAGGATTTGAAAGAAAGCAAATCCTTAAAGGCTATTGCACAGGAACTGGGTAAAAATCCTACGACGATTTCAAGAGAAATAAAAAAGTATTCATCCGAGGTCGCAACAGGGTATCCCGGTTATCCGTACAATGCATGTAGAAACAGAATAACCTGCAGGAAGAAGAACATTTGCGGAAAGGAATGCAACCGCAAAGCTACTCAATACTGTAAGTTGTGCAGAGAGTGTAATGAACACTGTCCGGACTTTGAACTTGAGATTTGTTCTGCCAGGTTTAGACCACCTTATGTTTGTAACGGATGTACCACCATAGGGAAATGTACCCTGATGAAAACAATCTATGATGCGGAGCATGCTCATATAGCAGCGCATCACACGATCTCTGAGTCGAGAAGTGGTCTTTGCATTTCTGAAACAGAGGTTGCACGGTTAAATGAAATCATCAGTCCACTTGTACGGCAGGGACAATCCATTCATCAGATTTATATTGAACACGAGAATGAATTGATGTGTAGCGAAAAGACAATCTATAACTACATCGATGCTTGCCTGTTCGATGTAAGAAACATTGATTTACCAAGGAAAGTTCGTTTCCGTGAACGATATAAAAAGCCGGAGTTTAAGGTGGACAAAGGTTGCCGCATTGGGAGGAGTTATAAGGAGTTTGAACACTTTATGGAACAGAATCCCGATACCCCGGTTGTTCAGATGGACTCTGTAATCGGTACAGTCGGTGGAAAATGTCTGCTTACGATTCACTTTGTTGAATCGAGTCTGATGCTTGCTTTTTTACGAGATGCTAATACATCCCGTTCCGTGATTGATGTTTTTAATGCCCTTGACAGAATCTTAGGTTCTGAGCTTTTTGAAAAGCTTTTTCCGGTAATTCTTACGGATAACGGAAGTGAGTTTTCAAACCCGAGAGCAATCGAATATCGGGAGGAAGCGCCTGGAAAGACCTCCTATCACAGAACAAAAGTCTTTTACTGTGATGCTGGCAGTCCGTATCAAAAAGGAGCAATTGAGGTCAATCATGAATTGATACGGCGCATTTTACCGAAAGGTACGAGCTTCGATCATCTGACACAGAAGGATGTTTTTCTGATGATGAATCATATCAATTCTTACAAAAGAAAAAAGCTGAATAATCGTAGCCCATACGAAACATTCAGCTTTTATCACGGAGAAGATGTTTTGGGAAAATTAGCATGTAGTCAGGTTCCCGCCAAAGACATCATGCTGAAGCCAAGTCTTCTCAAGAAATAAAATATAGAAACCGGTCGCCAACACCATACTGAAAGAAGCAGGTTACAGGGGTGGATTCTCCGATTACAAAATTAATCGAGAGGGAATTGACCTCTGATTGACGTGGTTCAAAAAGTATCATACACCGAAAAAAGTCATTTGTATAGATTGCATTTTGGTTACAAAAGTTGCATCTCGGTTACAAAAGTGGCGTTTCGGCTACAAAAACTGCGTTTCGCTTACAAATATTTAGTTGTCAATTTACAAAACTGCATTTCGGCTTACAAAGTTGCTTCTCCGTTTACAACTCAGCAAGCGTGTTAAGAAATAAAAAAAGAAATAAATGGGATTAATGAGATGCGAAAAGAAATTAACGATAAACATTAAAAAAGAGTTGACAAACATAAAACGCGTTGTTATAATTACGACATCAGCTGAAACAATGTACAAGTACATTGAATAATAATCCAAAAAGGAGAGATGAGGATATGGATCTTGAAAGGTTAAATGTAAAAGCAAAACGTTATATGG
>JAFWZH010000206.1 GCA_017522515.1 Clostridia bacterium | reverse complement strand
TATAAATTGCTACCTCAAAATCATATTCGTTTCTGACTTTATCAAGCTTTTCTGTAAGTGATGCAAGCTCCGATTGCATCAAATATCCTGCTTCATCCACAATTGAAGGATTTTCAAATGATGCATATACGGGCAAAAACAGAGTGAGCAAGAGTAGAGTAAGTAAAACACAAGAAAGTAATTTTTTCATATATCGACCACCCCCCTTAATGCAAAAGAATCCAGCCAATAGCGGCGGCTGCTACATATGCAATGCCTGCAATCTTCCAAAAATACTTCCACTTTTTGCTGTTATCAACAGGATATTCACCAACGACTTTTCCTGTTTGTCCGTTAATAGCAAATTTATACATCTTATCCATATACTTGATGTTAAGCATCCAAACCGGAAGAAGTGAATATCTAATCTTTCCGTTAGAAAATCCTATCCGTGAGCTGTCAGGGATAACTGCTGTATAACGATCAGTTGTGTCATCAAAGGCTTCAATGGTTGAGTTTTTAACTCGTTCGTTGGCTCTTTCAATACTTTCTTCAGCAGTAACATCATATTTATCTGCCAAATATCCCGAAAGATATGCACCGGAAAATTCTACCGCATCTTCATAGTTAAACGGCTCGACGGCTTCCATATAGGTATCATCCGCTTTCTTTGAACCGTCAACAGGAATATTTGCAAATCCAATAGAACCGCTTCTGAACAGTTTATAATAATCTGTTTTGGTGTAATTGTAGTTCGAATCGCTCCAAGCTGTAACTCTTTCGGCAGTATAGCTTACCGCTGCATCACAGTCGCAGTCAAACATCCAAAACGGAACATACACGCCTGCCATTTCCTCGATTTTCTTTTTACTTTTAAAACTATCAGGAAGGAATGGTGCATTTTTAAAATCATTTTCAAAGGCTTCTATAGCCGCTTTCTTGTTGAATTTGAATGGGATTATGTAATCCGGTCTGAGTGTTCCCTCAAACTGACCTTTGACAATCGTAGAGTTTCCGCAATACGGGCACACCGTTGAACCAAGTGTATCATCGCCCTGAATCTCCGCTCCGCAGGATGGACAGGAGTAATTTGCTAAATTAACCTCATTCGTATCCTCGTAGTTTCTTGGTGTATATCTCTCCCAATCATATTTTGAAAAGCCTCCTGCGTTTTCGTCGCCCTCTGCCATCTGCTTTATAGTTTCAAGAGGAAACGTGTTATCGCAGGACTCGCATATCAGATTTTGCGTTTCGGCATCAAATATTAGCGGAGCTGTGCAGCAAGGACATTTATAATTTTGAATTGTATCCATGTATTCTCCTCCTATTTATTTTTCAATCATCAACGGCACATTATTATTTACCTTCGTACCACATCGAGGACAGTAATCCATCGAATCAGCAAGAACTGTACCGCATTTTTGGCAATTTTTATGCTGAGCTTTATAAAAATCATACAAATTATTTTTTGGTAACCTTGAACCGCATTTTGTGCAGAATGTTTTCATGCTGCTTTCAGGATGACTGCATTTTTCACAAATCTTAATGTTTTTCATTACATCTGTACCAAAACCAAAATGAAAAAGAGCATTTCTTCGTCTTACATTATCCATCTTTTTCATCATCATCGCCTCCATACATAAGCCTTACTCCGCAATTATGACAAAAAACTGCCAAGCCGGCAATTTGAGCACCGCATCTGGGGCAGAAATCAGGGATATCCTCTATTGGAGAACAAAGCACGCAGTTATGAGTATCCGGATTATACATAACATCCATAACCCATCTCCCACACTTATGACATTGGTTAAAACAATCTTTCCCTTCAAATTCCCATGCTGCTTCTAATTCTTCTTCCGGTTCTTTTCTCTTGTACGGAATTGTCTCTTTAACCAAAGCCCCGGAAATATCACAGTAAAACTGATATATGTTCCCATATTCTTTTTTTATTATCTTATAAGTTGCTGTTTTTCTGCCCTTAACTGTCATCAGCTTCCCTCCTTCCCATACTACATAAAAATTTATTTTACAAATTCCCGCAAAATCTTGATTCACTCAAGATTTTGTGATATAATATTTAACATAAAGACAGGGTGGTTTCTGTTTTCGTTGGCGCGGTCACAGAAATCATTATGCCGTTTGACATAACGGGGTACCCAATGTCTTTTTAATGAATCGGTAAGAAATTTATACCCTCCTTAATTACTCTTACGAAAATAATTATATATTAAATTATTTTTTTGTCCCCGTACTAAAGCCCAAAAAGTACAGTATAAAATAAAAAAAATCCTTTTTTTGTAAAAAAGGACGAAGAAAGTACAGTAAAAAGTACAGGTTTGGGTGACAAAGGGTGACAAAAAGGTGGTTTGGAGGCAATAAATGCCAAGGAGGAACAAAATTATGAAAAAATCACTTTCAATTATCCTGTCGATCATGTTTGTCATTTTATGTATGGCAGGATGTACAACAAAATCAGAGCTTCACGCAGATGAACCTGTAACACTCACTATGTGGCATGTGTACGGCGAACAAGCTGATTCTCCAATGAATCGCCTCATTGATGAATTTAACAAGACTATCGGAAAAGAAAAAGGCATTGTTATTGACGTAACAATGATGTCGAACTCATCACAGATAGGTGGAAAGCTTCTTGAAGCCCAGGCTGATTTACCCGGTGCTCCGGAGATGCCGGATTTGTTTTTCTGTCATTCTAATAATGCCGACGCATTAGGAACAGAAAATCTCATTAACTGGCATGATTATTTTTCAGACGAAGAACTGAATAAATACGTGCCTGAGTTTGTAAAGGATGGTATGGTAGGAGAAACTCTTTCCGTTTTCCCTGTTTCAAAGTCTACACACCTTCTTTTTGTATCAGGTGGTCAGTTCGAACGTTTTTCTGCAGCAACCGGCGTTACATATGAATCACTTTTAACATGGGAAGGTTTTTTTGACGCAGCAGAAAAATATTATGAATGGTCTGGTGGCAAATCATTTTGTGCTTTTGACTACCTTATACGCTCTGTAGAGCTTAATGCGATATCAAAAGGAGCTGAGGATTTTTATACTGCTGATGGATGGTATGATTTTGAAAACGAGATTTTCAAGTCTTCGTGGATGGAGTTCGCTGAAAGTCTGGCAAAAGGACATATTGTTGTTTCCGACCTATACTCCAATACACAGGTAATGACTGGTGATGTTATCTCCGGAATGGGTTCATCTGCATCTATTTTATATTACAATGACACAGTGACATACGCTGATAATTCACAGGAACCTATCAAACTTAAGGTTCTGCCCGCACCACAGCCTGAAAATGAAAAACAATTCGTAACGCAAGCAGGTGTTGGTCTTTGTGCATACAAAACTACTACACAAAAGGCTGAAGCTGCCGCCGTTTTTGCCAAATGGCTCACTGAAAGCGACAGAAATCTTTCTTTTGTCACCGAAACCGGATATATGCCTGTTAATAATGATTCTTTTGATAAAATTGAAAATTATACTTTCAAAAACGAAGCATATAAGAGTTTATACGAGACACTTGTCACAGTACGTAAAAACTGTATTGCAAAATCAGAACCATCATATCCAAACTATTATGACAAGGTTACAGCGCTCTACAATAATCTGCGTGCAATGCAGAACGAACTTAAAAACAGATATGCTTCAGGAGAAGATGCTATTACACTTGCAGAAGAAACCTGGAATGTATTTTGTGCGATTAAATAAGAGGTGACATCATGCGTGTACCATCTATTTTTACACAAAAGAAACAAACTATGAGGCGTAAGCTATTCGGCTATATGCTTGTTTTGGTATTAATTCTTTTTGTTGTGATTTTTATCGGAATGCTTCTTTTGGGACAATACTCATCTACCAAAGATAAAATTTCTGACATATTATCGTTACAAATGGAAGTGTTTGAAAGAGAAATTGTTGCTCATCAGGACAACCTTGCAATGAGAAATGTTCAGCTTTCCAAAGATGCTTCTCTAATAATGCACAGTTATTTCACAAAAGAGAGAATCACTTTTGATGACCTTGCAAATTCACAGTTGCATATTAACAGTCTTCAAAGTAGTTTTATTGATTTACTTAGCAGGGAGATATTACAGACAGAATGTTCAGGTGCATTTATTTTATTGAATACAACTGTTAATACGTCGCTTGAAAACGCTGACAACTCAAAAACAGGGATATATATCCAAAGAAATTCTGTAAACTTGGCAGATGATACATTATTACTATATCGAGGAAATGCCAAACTTGGCAAAGAAAACGAAATAATGCCCCACAGGAAATGGCAAATGGAATTTGATTCAAATAAATTCCCCGATTATGACAAAATAACTGAATCCGATTCCTCTGTAGCATTAGAAAAAACATTCTACGTAACAAACATAGTAACACTTCCGGGCACCTCGGAAAAAGTAATGCTCGTAGCAATCCCTATTCGTGGCCATGATGATATTATTTATGGTATTTGTGGTTTTGAAATCAGTGCGAATACCTTTAAAATGAACCATTCTCAGCCCTCAACCTTCGAACATCTTGTTTGTGTATTTTCAAAAAAACAAGACGAGAATATTGTTGATTATAAAACTAGTTTCACAAGCGGAATTACAAACGGTTACCATCTCGCACCAAGCGAAAATCTTAGTGTAAGTCGGTTCAGTAAAACACTGAGTTTATTTTCCGGAGATGAGGAATCATATGTAGGCATAACAAGAGATATTCAGATTTGTTGTGGAGATAACGCAGATCACACATTAACAGTGATGATTCCTAAATATGATTACACAAAAATTTTTGTAAAAAATGTTATACAGATTGTGTTCTTTATTTTGCTACTTTTATTCTTCGCAATAAGTTGCTGTGGATACTTCAGTAAAAGATACATTTCTCCTATCATCAGAGGACTCGATAGAATAAAAAAATCTGAACTTGGTGAGTCGGAATCCTCGACATATTTAGAAATTGAAGACCTATTTGTATATCTTGGAGAAAAAGAAAAAGAGTTTTCTGCTATTCAAGCAAAAGTTGATAAACTTGCATATTCACGAAAGAATGAAATTGATCCTAACGACTATGAATATTTCAAAATGGGTATCAAAACGCTTACTAAACAAGAGCGGACAATATTTGAACTGTATTTATCGGGAAAATCCGCACCTGAGATTCTTGAAATTACAGGAATTAAAGAACGCACACTGAAATTCCACAACGGAAATATTTATGAGAAACTTGGTGTGCACAGCAGAAAACAAATGCTTAGGTACGCGATGTTTTATCAAAATGAGAACGGAGGAATTATATGACACTTGCCGAAAGATTGAATCATATAATCAAAGAGCAAAATATAACAAAACGTGATTTCGCAAAAAGACTTGGTGTTTCAGAAAATTACATATATATTTTGACAGGAAATCTGAATAAGCAACAGAACATCTCTCCTTCATTAGCAAAACTCATAGCATTGGAATTTGGATATGATGAAAATTGGGTTTTAAATGGTGATGGATAAATTAATACATGATAAATGTCTCCGAGGTCTATCCCCGGAGACTTTGTTTTTCTTTATAGCAGAAAAGAACTCAATCGCCTTATGCAACAAGATAGCGACTGAGTTCTTCTTTTAGTTTATCATCATTTGTATATGCATTAATTTTTATGGGCTTACTTAAATCCAGGCTGAAAAGGCCCATAATTGATTTTGCATCTACTTTATATCTTCCGGATTCTGCTTCAATATGATAATTCTGCTTACTTACAATATTAACAAAATCTTTTATATCGTTAATCAACGGAAGTTCTATTTTATATTGTTTCATCCTGTACCTCCTCCTTTCAGATCAAATATATGTTAAAAGCGAGGTCAAGATATTTCACCCGACCTCGCTTGGATTTTATTCTATTTCAAGACGCTTTGTTTCGGGTATTGTCTGCTGTTTCTTAGGCAATGTCAGCTTCAATACACCATTATCGTATTTAGCTTTAATTTCATCCGCCTTCACTCCGGACAAATCAAATTCTCTGCTATACATACCGTAAGAACGTTCGCATGTTAGCAGTCGGCTGTCTTAATATATTCACTTACAATATGTCTGAATTCCTTTTCTTTTATGTTCACTTGCTATATGTAACTTTTCAATAATTGCCGATTTGTCCTCAGTTACAGTTTCACCTGAAATATACGCATCCAATTCCGCATAGGTTACTCCCATTTCGCTTTCGTCAGTCTGACCGTCAAACAAGGCTGCTGACGGAGCTTTTTTAATTATAAATTCAGGAGCATTAAGGAATGTGAGAAATTCATATATTTCCGTTACTGT
>JAFWZH010000205.1 GCA_017522515.1 Clostridia bacterium | reverse complement strand
TTGGAAGATATTGACTCTGATTTAATGCTGATGTATGAGGCTTATTTGCGTAACAAAGGATTGACCAAGAACAGCACCTCGTTCTATATGCGAATACTTCGGGCAGTCTATAATCGTGCTATTGAAAAGGAATTGACCACCAATCGGAACCCATTCAAACACGTTTATACAGGCATTGACAAGACTATTAAGCGAGCAATCCCATTAAAGGCAATCAAGCAGATTAAAAACCTCGACTTATCATTGCAACCATCGCTGGACTTTGCAAGGGATATGTTTATGTTCTCATTCTACACTCGTGGAATGTCGTTTATTGATATGGCGTACCTCAAGAAGAAAGACCTATCGAATGGCATACTATCGTATCGCAGACGCAAGACCGGGCAACAACTCTTTATTCGTTGGGAAAAGTGTATGCAGGAGATTGTGGAGAAATACGAGAATCCTCTATCGGAATACTTGTTACCCATTATCAAGCCGATGAATGGTGATGAACGCACACAATATCAGAATGCAATGTACCTAATCAATCGCAAACTCAAAGAAATTGGCAAAATGATAGGCGTTCAACTACCTCTTACAATGTATGTAGCAAGGCACTCTTGGGCAAGTGTAGCGAAGAATAAGAATGTTCCAATATCGGTAATTAGTGAGGGAATGGGGCACGATTCAGAAATGACCACACAGATTTATTTGGCTTCACTTGATACCGCTGTCGTGGATAAGGCTAATAGTATGATTCTAAATTCGCTATGAGTGTTTAGCGAATTTGCCAAACTCTTGCTAAGAGACAAACTTCCAATTGCAAAGTTACGCAAAATATCGCAATCAAAGGCTAATTTACCAAGAAAAAAGTTTCGGGCATAAGAAAATAATATCAAATTGTTTAGCAAATACACATTGATTCTATAATTATACGCTTGAAATACAATATCTAATGTTTTCTGTTTTGTCTCTTAGCAAGAGACGAACAGGGAGAAACCGAAAACCCAATAGAGTAGGTGCCATTTAAATTAAATTAATTATGAGATTTTTTTCTTTTCTGTTGGTAGTGCTAATGATTTCTACCAATGTTGTTTCTGCTCAAACAAACGAAGAGATGCAAGCATCGCAGAAACGCTATGAGAAATTAGCAAAGATGTGTAAAAAAGAACCCAAAAAAACGGGTATTAAGGATGTTGACGTTTATGTCGCAGCAGTCTACACCTCGGCAATTGCAGCTGTAGCAACAACTGAGCAACTGCAGGGTTTGTATTATAGACAAATTGGTCAAACACAAGATGGTGTTACTGATGTTACAGTAAAGAAACCAACAGTTAATGAATTGACAGAGTTGAGCGCAACTATAGCTACCCAAGCATTAGCTATTACTGCTGCTGCAAAATCTGCAGAAAGTGCTGTAAAAACTTCTACAGAGCAAAAGAATCCAATGGTTGCAGCTAAAATAGCAAAGGCTTTAGCCTTTACAAAAGATGCATATCCTGTAATAGTTGAAGAATCCGCTTTTCAGACAAAAGCGATTGCAGAAATGATAGAAACTGCAAAGAGTTCAGAAAATTTATAAGATATGAAATTTCTTTTATTCCTATTATTGCTTGTGCATTGCATTGATTGCAATGCACAAGTGAATATGGACACACGTCCTGTTGTTGGCGTTGCAGATTTTACTTGCGAAACAGATAGCAGATATAGTAAACTTGTTACTGAGAAAGTAGTAGAAATGCTTACAAATACAAAGCGTTTCCAAGTCGTAGATAGAACAAGCCTTGACAAAATAAAACAAGAACTTGAGTTACAAAAAACAGAAGCTTTCATTGATAGTAAAAATCTTGTAGAACAAGATATTGCTGTTGCTGCTGAAAAAATGATAACAGGGCATATAAATAAAATACCAATTTATGCTATTAAAAATGCTAATGGCACAATTAAAGGCTATAAAGGGAGTGTTTCTTTTCAGATGAAAGTAGTGGACGTCGCAACAGGATTAAGTACTGAAGCTGTAAGTTTTGACGGGAACGCCAGTGAACTAATGTTGTCGCCAGAGAGTGCCGTTAATCAAGCAATGCAATCCTTGCAAGGAACTATATATGAGTATTTTAAGCAGACTTTTCCTATTAGTGGCAAAATTATAAAAATATTAAAAGAGAATAAAAACAATGCAAATCTTGTTTTATTAAACATTGGTGTCAAACAAGGTGTAAAGATTGGAGACCATTTTATGGTTCAGTACATTGAATATATAGAAGGGGAGCCGTATCCAATTGATTTAGGAGAAATCGAAGTAGTAAAGTTGTCAGGAGATGCATTTGCAGAATGTAAGGTCTCATCTAAAAAGTTAGGTGGGCTTATTAAAAGTAAACATATCGATAATAAATCTCTATTATGCAAAATGGTTTTGAAATGAGAACTGCATTCATAAAAACTCTGTGTATATTGCTTATTACGGTTAATGTTTCATTATCTGCTCAGGATAAGGTAGATTATATTTCGGAATCTAATGGATGTATATCATTGATGGTTACCAGTTATGGTAAAAAACTTAATATTGCAATTGAGAATGCAGAAACAGCAGCAATAAAACAAATATTATTTATTGGTATTCCAGATTCTCGTATACTCAAATCTCCATTGATTACAACTTCTAAAGAGGATATAATAGATGATCGCTATGATTATTTTGAAAAATTATTTAAAGATAAAAGATACAAATCGTTTATAAAGTCTTCAACAGTGGTTTCTAAATTTACAAAAGATATTACAAGGAAAAAATGTATTACAATTGAGACATGCATCAATATTAAGGCGATACGACAAGATTTGGAGAACCATCAAATAATAAGAAAATTTGGATTGTGAAATTATGAATAGGTTGCTTATAATAGTTGGCATTTTTGTAGGAAGTATTTTAGGTGTTAATGCTCAGGAAACAAAAAATGTTCAACCCAAAATAATGGTTATTCCATATGTAAAACAAGGAGAAGATATTAGAACAGTCTTAGAGGCGGATGTAAACAAACGTATTACATTAGCAAAAATCAAAGAAGCCTTTGACAATAGAGGCTTTAATACTATTGACTTTTTGGCAAGATTAAAAGCTGTTTCTCAGAATTTGGTATTCAATTCAGAAAACCAAAGCGATTTAAAGAGCCAGTTAATAGAAATGTCAGGAGCAGATATATATGTTGAAGCAGAAATGAATATTTTGCTTTCTAGTTCAGGTAACTCCGTAAAGGTTATTATATCAGCATACGACATTTCCACTGGTGCTTCTCTTGCAAATAAGGTTGGTGAAAGTGGTAAGTTCTATACTGAAGATATTGGGAAATTAGCAAGCAAGGCTATAGAAACTTGTGCTGAAGATTTTTTAAACGTCATACAAATTAAATTTAATGATATTGTTGATAATGGACGTTCATTAATGATTAATTTTGGGTTTGAACAAGGGTCTTTGTATTCTATGTCTTCTGAAGTGGGGACGCAAGGATTATTATTGTCTGATGAAATAGAACTATGGATGGAGGAAAATTCATATAAGAACAACTATCACATCCAAGGAACAACTGATAAGCAAATGATTTTTGATGATGTACGTATACCGCTTAAGGACCCTAATAATGGAACTAATTATAATGCAAATAAATTTGCTTTAAGCATTTTTAAATTTATGAAAGGGCTTGGACTGCAAATACAACGTGATATAAAAGGAACTACTATATATATTACAATAAAATAGGGTTATTATGAAAAAGATTCTATGTATTTTTATGTTCTCTTTGATATTTTCATCGGGATATTCTCAAACAAATTTTGATATAAACATTGGAATAATAGTGCCACAAGAGCAAGAAATAATTAATTCTGATGCTTTGAAGTTATTAGACACTAAATTAAAGGCAATTGCAAATCATAATGGAGTTTCCAGTAACATTTGGGGGACATTTATAATGTACCCAATTGTAAATATAATATCTGAAAACGTAGTTGAAGGAGGGTTAAGAAATATACATATTGTAGAGATTGAAATATCTTTATTTGTTAGGCAGATAAATAATAATGCAGAATTTGGTAATTGCAATGTATTGTTAAATGGTTCTGGGGACAATCTGTCAAATGCTATAAAAAATGCATTTACAAAAATAGATGTAAAGAGTATGACATATCAGCAATTCTTAACCGATAGCAAAACGAAAATATGTAAATATTATATTACTAATAAATCTAATATTATTAAGAGGGCAAATACGCTAGCAAACCTAAAAAGATATGATGAAGCAATTTCTTTATTGATGATATACCCTGAAACATTAGACGGTTATGATGATATTAAACAAGCATCGATAGATATTTATTTAAAGTGGCAAAGTTGTGTTTGTAAACAAATGATAGTTAAAGCAGAAAGTGCAATAGCCATACAGGATTATACAACAGCGCTAGAGTTGCTAGCAATGATAGATAGCGAGTCTGTATGTGGTGGAGAAGCTTTAAGATTAGTAAAAGAAATAAATGCTCAACTACGTAATAAAGAAGAAAAGCATATTGAATACATTAATAAAATTGTTGGTATGGAATATGAACTAGAGCAGAGACGGATTACAGCAATCAAAGAAATTGCCACAAATTATGCAAAACACAACCAACCTCAAATAACATATAATCAGATTATTAGATTTTAAGCGTTCTTTTCAATAATGCAGAATAAAACAGATGAGGGAACTTTGCTTGTTTCTAAATCGTTACCTGTCGTAAATTTAATTCTGTAAATAACTCGTTCTCAGCGAGAAGGAAGAAATACTATGACTCAAACAATGAAAGGTGATGTGTTTCTCAATCTTGGCAATTTTTAGTAAGCGAGGGATGTAGAAACTCAACTTGTACTCGGTCAAGTCAGGGAATACCAGACCTCTCTTTTTCGGTTTGCCAAGCAACTCAATCGCTGCGGGCGATAGCGGTAGCCTCGGCAACAACTGCCATCTCCTCCAACTTTTGAAACGCAGGAAAACGCATTAGGAACTTCTCCATTCTGGGCAGCAGCAACTCATTGAGCGCCATTTGCAAGCTGATATAGAGTACCGACAACACAACTACCGTTGCGAAGGATGAAACCGCTGCACTGAACTCATCATACCCCTTGACAAGCACAAATTTTCGTGCCAACACACCAAAGAGCAATATCGCTCCAAACACGAACAAATAGAGTGCAATATATTCCGTTTGTCTCTTATTCATAGTCATCTTTGTTAATCGTTCGAGAGCAAAGATATATGAATAATCAACACAAAAACGGTCCTTTTCCCTTTTGACCGCACGTGTCATAAGTTGTCCTATCGTGTCATATTAGGTGTAGTGTTACAATTGCATTAACAAAAACTCTGCACCACTCATAGCCGAATGATGCAGATAGTAATGCAGTATTTTATTATTATGCTAAAGTTTTTAGAAGTTGTAGTGCGGATGATCCTGCTATTTCAAGTTGTTCTCTTCTCTTTGATAGGTCATCCTCATTATTCGCTTTATTGATTTTATGTAGTACATTTTCTTTATATAGTTCATACATTTCAGGATATATATCCCTATTTCTTTCCAATAGTCCTAGAGTAGAATACAATAATCCCTCATTTTCCCCAGGATCCCAATAACTAATATAAGTTGGTGATGAATCTAAAATTTTCTTTGCTTCATGTTTTATCTCTTGTTTCCTTCTTTCTATACTTAATTGTTCATCAGTTACATGCTTGTATTGAGTGTATAAATACGAAGTAGCAACAGTGAGTATAATTATAAGAATATAGCAAATCTTATTTATGATACTATCTTTACATTTTATTGATAAGATAAAGCCTATAATAGATAGGATTGAAGCAGCGACACTGATTATTGTTATGACATTGTCCATATATAAGTAATACGTTTATGTGTTTATTTTACTTTCCAATATCCACCCTTGGCCGGGCCGATACGCTCTATGACGCCATTGATTTTAAGGTTGGCAAGATGTTTTTCTACAGCCTTGGCTGAAATGCCAATCTTCTCGGCAAGAGCCGCTGCGCTCAGCTTGCCATCTTCCGATAGCAAAGCAACGATTTTCTCCCTACTTTTTGTCGGTTTTGCCCTACCTTTTGGAGTTTCCTCCCTACTTTCTTCATTCCCGATAGATTCCAAGTAAGTAGCAATTTCGTTTTGTAGGTTCTGCTCCATCATTGAGGTCATAAACCCTCTGAAAATATCAAGGTTATCATCCTCTCGTGTGGCAACTAACGCTTTGATATATTCCTCTTTATCCTCTTTGAGAATCTTTGTGGGGATGAGACCAAATTCAAACTGCAACATATTCATAACCAAACGAGCCATACGACCATTACCATCAGCCCAAGGATGAATTGTTACAAGATTATAGTGAGCATCAAATGACATTTGGTATAGTTCATTAACCGTCATTGTAGATGCCTTTGCTCTTTCTGAGTTAAGTTTTTCGCAAAACTCTGCCAACTTTGCAGGCACTTTGCTGTAGTTCATATAAGAACGACCTCCGACACCAGCTGTAACATTGAGCAAACGCAACTCACCACGAGCCGATGAAAAGTTGCCCAAAGCAGTGTTATACTCCTTACCGGT
>JAFWZH010000204.1 GCA_017522515.1 Clostridia bacterium | reverse complement strand
GAGCGTAACCTGTGGTAAGAGTGCGTAAACTCCAACGGAGTTTTCCACGCTTTCCATAGGTGGAGCGAGGGGGAAAAGGGAGAGGTGACTTTTTCTTTAAGGGAGCGTAAGCGACCGCTTTTTTGCTCTCCCTTTTCCCCTTTTTTGTTGGGAGGTGTTTTTATGTTGTCTGATAGGTCTGAATTGTTAAAACAACAGAGATTTTTATATATAAATAAAAATGCGCTGCTTAATCAGTTTTATGAGCAGATTGAGCCGTATGATTTTTATAGATACATATTTCCTGAAGGAACTTTTGAAAGAAAAGGGCATTATGAAGATAATAAACCTAATGCTATTGCAGTAACTATTGAAAAAAAGTATAAAGAGAACGGTATTGCGGTTGAGCTTAAAAGAAATGGTAAGGGGAAAAGATATACCATTACGGATAATCTTGATGAGTTGAATGAGCTTAACAAGTCGGAATTTACTATTATGTCCCCAATTTCATATTATGGGAAGCAGAGAAATGCAAAAAATGCTCGGTATTTATATGCTTTGGTTTTTGACCTTGACGGTGTAGATATGCCACAGCTCCGGGACGTGCTTCATCAGATGGATAATGATATTTTGCCCAGGGCTACTTTTGTTGTAAATAGTGGCACCGGATTGCATTTATATTATGTTCTTGATGAGCCTGTTCCTATGTATCCGCAAAATCAGTTGTATATGAAAGAGTTGAAATATGCTTTAACTCGGCAGATATGGAATAGGTTTACTTCTACGATTAAAGAGCCACAAATGCAGGGTATCATGCAAGGATTCAGAGTTATCGGAACGTGTACTAAACTTGGAGAGAAATTCCCTGTTGTTGCTTATTCTGTTGGCGATAGAATTTCGTTAGATGAGCTTTTAACTTTTATTCCTGATTCAAACGGAGAACAGCAGCACGTTAAAAGTATTATGATGAAAAGCCGGTTATCAATCGAGGAGGCAAAAGAAAAATATCCCGATTGGTATGAAAAAAGGATTGTACGAAAAGAACGCCGGGGCAGATGGACTATTAAAAGAGATTTATATGATTGGTGGCTTAATCGAATTAGAAATGAGATTAAGGTAGGTCATAGATTTTATGGTATAATGACTTTGGCTATATATGCAAAAAAGTGTTGTATCGAAGAGGGCGAGCTGATGAGGGATGCTTATTCTCTTTTAGATATTTATGATGATATGAGCGTTGAAGATATAAACCGATTTACAGAAGATGATATAAAATGTGCTTTGGAAATGTATAATGAGGACTATGTTACATTCCCCAGAGATGATATTGCAAAATTGTCTGGTCTGCAGATTGAAAAAAATAAAAGAAACGGAAGAAAACAGGCAGAACACGTTAAGCTGATGAATTTTGTACGTGATGAAATAAATGGTAATGTGAATTGGAGAGCCGGGAACGGAAGAAAAAGCAAAAAGAAAGTTATAATGGAGTATATGCGAGAAAATCCGGGTATAACAAAAAAGGCAGCAATAGCAAGAGCTGTGGGAGTAGATAGAAATACGGTTATAAAATACTATGATGAAATAGTTGCCGAGCTGCAGCAGGAACGTCTGCGATCCGAACGTATGGAACAGCTTGAGCGTGACGGTCATATTTCAGTTAAAATAACACCGTCACAGGAATTAAGTGATTATATTTTAGGTGAATTAAAAAATATAAAATAATATTAGGAGTGTGTGTTATGGCTCATCTTACGGTTGGTATGCGATTAGAGGGTACAAAGGGAAGCATTGTAAAGTCTATGGAGTATATGCAAATGCACGGTATTAAATTTATT
>JAFWZH010000203.1 GCA_017522515.1 Clostridia bacterium | reverse complement strand
TGGCTAGAGTACTCGGTTCATACCCGATTGGTCGTTGGTTCGAATCCTACTGCCGCTACCATATACGGCCCGTTGGTCAAGAGGTTAAGACATCGCCCTTTCACGGCGGAATCATGGGTTCAATTCCCGTACGGGTCACCACACCACATTCCCACAAATGCCTATATACCGGCGTTTGTGGGTTTTTGCTTTTCACAGAAATTGCCGTTGTCCATTGTTTGTCCATTATTTTTGAATGTGCTATGTATCTCCCCGATTTTTTCGATTTCGGGGAGTATTTTTTAAGCCATTTTTTCATCACTTTTATCTTTGTTTTTATGGAAATCCAGTGCTTCGGATACAGCGTTACTTACCCTCGCCTGTGCCTGTTGAAACATATGGCTGTAGATGTTTAAGGTTGTACTTGTATGAGCATGACCTAATGCACCTGATACTGCAACCGCATCTATTCCCGCGTTGATAAGAAGACTTGCATTTAGATGTCTGAAGCTGTGGATATCACAGAACCTGAAATCGTGCTTTTCGCAGAATTCATTGAACCAGAAATATGGTGTATTGTTATTCATAGGTTCTCCATTCCACTTAACGAACAGCCTGTCGTGATCAACCCATTTTGAGCCAAGTCGTATTCTTTCAGCGTCTTGCTCTTTCTTGTAGGCTTTAAGCATATCGATGATAAACTGGGGAAACTTCAATGAACGCAATGATTTCTTTGTTTTGGTTGTATCAGTGTAGATACCTTTTTCCGCTGTGTAGTTTGAAGTTCTTCTGATACTTATTACACCAGTTTCCCATTCAATATCCTTCCATTCAAGACCGAGAAGCTCACCTCTGCGGAATCCACTGTATATTGCAAGATTGAAGAAAACCTGATATTTTAGCGGCTCACCTCTCAGCAACTCAAACAGCTTTTCAACTTCTTCAAGTGTATAATAATCCTTTTCAGCAGCCTTTGCTTTCGGCGGAATAACTCTCCTGCACGGATTATCAGTCAGCATATCCATACGGATTGCATAGTTGAACACATCGGAAATAAAGCTCAGGTGATGAACAACTGTCTTGCTTGAAATCGGCTTACCTGTTTTAAAGCTTTTTCCGTTCATTGCAAGGTCTGTTATAAAATTCTGAATTATTCTTGCTGTTATTTTATCCATACGAAGATGTCCTATCGCAGGATACACACGCTTTGTAAGCTGTCTTAATCGTGTGTAGGTTGTGCTTCTGAGCTGTATTTTAGCATACTGCTCAAACCATTCTTCTGCAAGAGTTTCGAATTTAACAGACGCAGTAACCTGTCCCTTTTTACATTCTTCCTCAAAGAGAATTGCCTGACGGTTAAGCTCTTTTTCAATCTGTTTCGGTGTCATACCCTCATCGGGTTTCCACGTCTTGCTCTGGAATTGCTGAACACCTCGTATATCATATCCACAGGAAACTCTTATCTGATAAGTGTTTCCTCTTTTTCTTATATTAGCCATAGAGTATCGTCCTCCTTTTGATACTAAAGATTTATGGCTTGCGGACTGTACACCAATTATATCACATTATAACTAATATATCCAGTCCACAAGCCAACTTTTCCAATGTTTTTTAAGCCTTTGTACCGCGGAGATACTCCGTGAGAGTTTCCTTGTTGATAAGATATTTCTTACCCGCCATAATGCATGGGATCTGTTTATTCACACACATCTGACGGACACGGTATTCCGTTAAACCCTCAACCATAGCGGCGGCTTCCTTAATCGTAAGCATTGTAATTTTATTCTCCATACTGTTATCACGCTTCCTCTCATAATTTTATTTCTGTTTGTATTCGTTTTACACATTTTTAGATCGTCCTTTCGTTGTAAATTAAAAGCCGACAGATTTCTCCGTCAGCTGATATCCATGTCAAATTCTTCTGTGTCGGCTTTTATTTCTTCAAGCCTTTCCGACAGAATTTCTATCGCCGCAACAGCTGCACCGATTAATAATCCTGCATTCTGTGCGGCTCGATGTACTTCAATATATCGCTCCAGTTCTTCGGGATCGGTTGGTGCATTGTCGATTATCGAAGCAATGCCTGCAATGCTGTCCACAATATCAGCTGTGCCGATTGCGAAATCACAATCGCTCTGAGCATTTTCAATTGCGTTTTGTGTTTCCATTCTTCTAAGCTTTTCAGCTTCGAAGAGTATTCCTCGTTCAGCTTCCCAGCCTGTAACGACAGTTTCTCCGATTGACTGATTAAGCTCGTCAGAGAGTTCGCTGTCTGCTCCGCTGTTGTTTGTTGAATGTGGTTGCATTCGGATTTCACCTTGTCGAATATCACCTGCTGATTTTCCAAGTGATAATTCATCTGCTCCGCAGTCATAGTCTGAGTGACTTCTTTGCTTACCTGTTCTACTGCTTGGGTGAGTAACGTAAGCTGAGCTATCACTGCTCTCCAGTTGCTGTCGAGAACAAAGGTCGCCTGTGGTGTGTTCATCGCTTCGTCCAGATTTGATTTCGAAACCGATTTCATCTGCTCTAATTTTGAATTCATTACACATCATCTCCTTGCTGTATCTTGGTTCGTGCAGTCTGTTGTCACGACAGCGTTTACCGTTAGGACAGGTGTAGGTGATATATTTTCGTGAGTCCTCCCACCTTACACCGTATCCTCTCTGACGCATCAAGAAACAGAACTGCTTTTGTGTCTTTGCTTGCTTCATAACCTCATCAATTACATTAATGAGATCTATTTTCCAGCTTTCTCCTTTCATTGCACTGCGGTATTCGCCTGTGGTGATTCCGTCAGTTCGCTGATTAACTACAGGCTTTTCTAATGTCTGTACTCCATACTTCTTACAGATTTCATCGGATATATTTCTGATATCATTCAGAGTAAATTTATTTGAATGATACTTCTTACCTGTGTCAGCGTTTACAGAATTGAACACAATATGGGAATGAATATGCTCCGCATCAATGTGAGTTGCAACAACACATTCGTGTCCCTTGAACGCTTTCTCTGCAAACTCAACAGCAATTCTATGAGCAAGTGTAGATTCGATTGCATATCCGCTTGGGTGTGATTGTACGAAGTGATAGTACTTGATACCTCCTGTCTTTCCATACATCTCACGGGTGTTTTTGAATTCCTGATACACTGTCGGCAGTGAGCAGTTGAGTGTTGTGACATGCTTTTTGCTATCTGTCTTATCATCACAGCAGATATATTCCAGAGTCGCTTTGCCTCCACCACCGCCTTTGGTACTGATTGCAGTTACAGTTGCCATTACTTCACCGTCCTTAACAGTTCGCCAATCATAGAAGTTACATTGGTATGCTCATCAAGAAGCGGTTGGAAATTTACAACAGTAAGCCTGTCCATATTTGCAAGTGTAGCTATCTGATTGAGATTTCTGCCGATTGCTTTCTGCTGCTTTACGATTTCATTGATTCCCTCAGCTACAATAATTTTCTTATCGAGAGCACTTCGGATAACGAAATCATTGAGCTTAAGACCGTACTGCTCTGCCTTGTCATGAATACGCTGATATTCTTCTTCCGTACAGCGTATTGCTATTGTCCTGTTCCTTTTCCTCATAGCATCATCTCCTCTCATTTTCATAAAAAGGGGTTCGGGTTCTCCCGTCCTGAAGGCGCAGGCGGCAAGCCATGCGCTATGCTTGCCCTCTGAAGAGGACTCTATCCCCCACATTTTCAGCGGAATTCATATCCTTTTTTATATTCGTTTTTATTGCGCTCACACTCTGTAAATTCGGGGCTTGTTTCGCCCTCAACTGATTTTGTGGGGTAATTACCCTACGAGTGAGATGAGGGCGAATTTCGGCTTATTTATGCGTGACAGTAACTTCAATCCGTGACGATAACTCTGCATTGGAAATTCTACTGACACGCACCGCAATCAACGCTGTATAGACCTTTGTGACGTTTCAAGCCACCTTTGCGTGACGGTAACTTTATCATCATTTTTACCGTCACTACCGTCACGCTCTGAATAATAATCAAGGTGGATAATTCTTCCTGCGTGAGTTCGCTTGTACTGAAATTCAATTCCGTACTTACTCAGTTCATATCCGTTCTGAACTAAATCTCTTGTGACTCTGTTGGGAAAGAATTCTTCATCGGTAATTGATTTCAATTCATCAATCAGCTCTGTTGCCGAACCAACAAAATGAAACCGCTTTTTGATGAACAGATAAACCGCAGAGAGAAAAATGTTGTCATGACTTTTCTGCGGCGGTGGTGCGTCTGATACAATCCATTTCATAACAGTTTCATCAAACTCAACTGCAATTTCAGCGTTGCCGATATCACGTCCAACACAGTAAAGAGTACCTTTCCTGCTGCCACGGAATGTTTCTACAAGCACCATACTGCCGTCAGCACAACCGCTGATACCAGTTGAACCTGAAATCATATTGAACGGATCACTGTCTTTACACTTTCGTGTATGATGAATAAGCACTACTGCAATGCGAAGCTTATCTGCAAGCTCTTTCAGTATAGACATCTCTTTGTAATCCTTACCATAGCCCGACTCTGTTTCGTTACGCACCTTTTGCAACGTGTCAATGATAATAACTTTCAAATCGGAATGATTATTATAGAAATCCTCAATCTGATTTTCAAGACCATTCCCGATTGTATCAGCCATTACAGCAAAGTGCATATTCTCTGTCGGCTCAGCTGATATACTGAACAGTCTGTCCTGTATACGTACATAGTTATCTTCAAGACACAGATATAGAGATGTTCCCTGAACAGTTTTTCGTTTCAGAACATCACTTCCTGTCGCAATGCTGTGACATATATCAAGCGCAAGCCAGGATTTACCAACCTTTTGTGAACCAGCAAGGATATATAGTCCCTGTGCAAGAAGTCCGTCGATGAAATATTCAATTGGTTTGTATACCGTTGAGAGTATTTCCTCAGCGGTATTCGTTTGTAATTTCTTTTGCATTTTATCACACTCCTCTTTTTTATTTCTTGATTTGAATCTCCTTTCCTCAATAACCTCCACACAGCCAACAGTAAAACTCGAAATGCACATCACCTCGATTCAATTATTTGTGTCGGCTGTGAGGGGGAAATAAATACGCACAACAGAAAAATCTGCGGTGCGTAATGCTTACATATATTCTATGTCCGTATTTTTCAAAAAGGTGTAAAATGTGGAGACATATATTTTTCAATGTTTACGACATTTGTGTTGACTGGAAAAAGTTCCCTCTACTATATTACCGCTGGGAAAGTCAAAAAACGAACCACTTTTTACAAGCTTCGACATTTTTTGCAAAAAATACCGCACAGGATTGCTCCCATGCGGTATTTTCCTACGCTGCATCGTCCTCAAGCTTAGTTAATATCACTTTGCCATTCTTTATAGTCACACGATTTCTTCGGAGTATAGGATGTATCATCCGATAATTATTCGGAACCATTTTCGAATAGCCATACTGACCTGCGAGGACAGTTGTCTTTACATACAGAGTTTTAAGTTTTTCAAGTGCGCATTTCTTAATCTTTTGAATGTTACGCACCCCTGTGACAAGCTCCTCAGCTATTTCGGAAGTGTCCAGTCCGTTGCAGAAAAACATTCTGATAACTTCCTGCTGTCGCTCGGTTAATTCTCGGTAACAGCTTTGAAGTACAGGATCGTCAAAAAGATCATCAAATCCGTTTGTAAACTTTTCTTCAGCACGAAGCTGAAATGGTTCCGGCTCATAATATTTCTTCTTGGTTGCAATTTCCTTTTCTTCCGGATCAATGAGTGCCTTGCGTTTTTCATAATACCGTCTGTCAGAATTAAGATGCTCACGTTCTACTTCTTTCCACTCATCAGATGAATAGAAGGAAACGAGTTCATTATATTCCTCGGCGGTATGTTCTTCTTTGAACAACTCCAATGGCGTAGGCAAATCAAGAACGCTTTTGTTATCCTGCTTGTGATAATCACAAACTCTCATGCACATCATCCTTTCACAATCGGCGGTTGTGGTTTCCTATGTAATTGATGTGCATTCTTGATTTGTTGACCTACTCTGTATGTCGGTCTACTTTAATTATAGAATGTATGTTTCGTTTTGTCAAGAGGATTTTATATAAAAATAGTGCGTAACGAATTGAGACGTTACGCACCTATTGATTATTGTTACTTGAATATGCTATTAGAAAACTGTGTATCCAAAACACCCTGCAAGTCACTTGCAAAACACTTTAATTGTTGATACATTCTTTTATTTGGAAAGCTTGCTAATTTACTAACAGCTACATAAATACTGTAAATAGAAATGAATAGAATTATAACAGTTAATATACCAGAAATCATTTCCTTCGCACCAGAATCACTGCTTAAAATAGTTGTTATAATCGCCAATATAATTGGAATAATCAAAGTTTGCAACCATTTTTCAGTTCTTTCCTGACTTTTTTGATCAATAATTTCCAGTTCCTTCATACTTACATTAACACGATCAAGCAGAATGTTTATTTTTTCTTCGTTTTTAACATTGCAACTATTAAGCCAATTCTTTATTTTTTTACAATAATCTTTATACTCATTAGTACGGTCTTTACTATAAGTTATCATGTAGTTCTCTGTATATATGTATAAAAATACACAAAACAAAAATTCTGCAACTACCGCCGCAAGCGACAAATATTGACTTATATCAACAAAAGAAATAACAATTGAAATAATTCCAGATGTAACAATAGCAATCATAAGAAGAATTACTCCTTTAGGCTGCTTTAACAATTTAGGCCAGAATGTCAATTTATTTTCTTTTAAATATTCAAGATACATATAAAACAAGTACCTATCCATAAAACACCTCCATTACGCTGCCAGATAAGTATGATAAATATACTCAAAAATTTGTTGACGGTAATCTGCAACAGCCTTATCATCATAACTATCAGGCAATCTGCCCAGAGAAGATCACGAATCAAGACACTGATAATTGACTGTGTTTCTTCTTTATCACGCCAGTGATCCAATTCATGAATTCTCGCCTTGATTTTCATAAGCATAGTCTGTGCCAGCTTCTTCACTTGCTTGATCTCTTCCTTTGAAAGTTCAGAATTTCGACTAAGCAAATCAAATATTTAATTAAATCTGATTATAACAGAAATCATAAAGTTATGCAATTTAAGATTGACAGTAAGCTGCGTAGGCTTATACTCAAAATAAAACGTGATAATAGAATTATCTTCTAATATTATTTATCCATACAGCTTTTCATACTCACTTATAGCAAAACTGTCTGTCATACCTGCAATATAATCACATATAATGCGCATAATAAGAATGTCTCTACGTTTATCATCTGTTTTTCGAATATCAGAAACAGCATCACTTATTATTCCTCTTAATTCATCACTTTCAATTGTGAAAATGTTAGTGTCTATTTCATTGTTATAATTTTCTTGTATACATTTATCTGAAAATTCTTTTTCTGTATCATTTTCGTGAAGTGGAGCTTTTTCTATAAACTTGTAATTACTTTCTTTCAAGATTTTATATAGATTTTTTAATGCTGAATCAGGCAGTTGCTGAGGGTTTGTGTAATAGGCTTCAAATAAATTTTTAATAATGTATTTTCCTTTAGAATCACTTCTTTGAACAACATGTGTATTAATAACTGCTTTTGATATTTCATCTTGAAATTCTTTTATTTTTTTCCCGTTTGTATCTTCATCGTTTTGATATATATCAAAACTTATAGCTGAAGTTATTTCAGGATCTTTATAACATTTGTCAAATATTTTCTCAGCAGAATATTCATCTATCAAATTAAATAAATTCTCTCTAGATGCAGTTATTAGTTTAGTTACAAGTGTATTTACTATTATTTTTGATGATTTAGCAATTAAATATTCTTTGGATACCCATTTTTTACTCTCTAAATCCTCGAGTGTTTCTTTATCGTTATCATCCATTAAGTGTTTAAGCTTTGATAAAATCTTAATTACTTTCTCTTTTGTCATAGCCTTTCTTCGAATAGCATCTTCCAAATCATGATGCATTTGTGCTATTTCATCAGCTTGAGCAACAACAAAAGCTTCAAATGACCAGGCAGGAGTATCAATTGTCTTGTAACAAACCTGCATATATATGTTGTAGAAGTCAGGTGTTAAATTATCTGTATATACTTTTCCGGGTTTGTATTTTGTTGATGAATGATGCATTATTCCCCAAAGTGTATAATTCGTCAAATCCAATCCATTTGGGTCATTTCTCGCTTCAAAATCTTCTACTATACACCTTACACTTTGTAAATTATGCTTGAATCCGTATAAAGTTTTATATTTATTTACCTCTTCATCAGATAAACGATAAATCGTAGTATTTTTGGGTGCATTGGGATTATTCTTATGCTTAGGTGACATGATTTCATGAAGCATCTGTTCACCTGCATGACCAAACGGAGTGTGCCCAATATCGTGCCCCAGAGCAATTGCTTCTGTTAAATCACAATTAAGGTAAAGTGCTTGAGAAATTGTTCTTGCAATCTGAGAAACCTCTAATGTGTGAGTCAATCTTGTACGCTGATGATCACCGGAGCTTGGAGCGTAAACCTGTGTTTTTCCAGAAAGTCTCAAAAATGATCTGCAATATAGTATTCGGTCACGATCAGACATAAAAATATTTCTATAGTTCTCATCTGTTTTTTTGGATTCCTTTATTGGGTGACCAGATAAATCGTGACACCTGCAAGCATCCTCAGGCTTTGTAGCCAATTTAGATAGTTTTTCTCGTCTGTATTTCTCATCTTTTCTTTGCTCATTACCAGCCATATTTAATTCAGTATTCATGTAAGTATGCCACCTTTCTTTTATGTAATGTTATAATTCATTACCTTATACTTGTATTATACGATTTAAATAATTGCTTGTCCAGTATTTTGGCACGAAATCATATATTTCGGCACGAAATTTATAAAACTCATATTTTAGAGATATAGCAAATCATTACAAGTAAAGATTCGACAACATTATCCGAATTTGGATATTTAATATCACATCCGAGATACTATTATCAATTTATTCTCTCAAAAACTACAATTAATGAGATTTTTGTGACTAATTATACAATTTTTGTTATAATATGACAAGTAATTATAGGAGGTTAGCAGATGAAAAAGGATTCGGAATCACTTAGTAACAACTGTGGTTATAAAATTTCTGACTTGAGAAAATCACACAAATTAACGCAGGCTGAACTAGCAAAAAAACTCAACATTAGCAAAAGTACATTAGGTCATTACGAACAAGGCGTATCTATTCCACCGTGTCAGCTCCTCTTAAGCATTTCAGAATTTTTCCATGTTCCTGTTGATTATCTTCTTGGCAAGTGTACCTGTTCCAAAGAATACTCACGATTATCAGACGTATTTTGTGACAATATTACATTTGGTGATATTGTTAATATGCTCGATGAACTAAAACATAGAGATCGTCAGCACTTATTATACGAATTAAGATTAATGAAACGTGCTAACGAAAAATAAAATGCATTAAAACGGCTTTTACACTCAAGTGTATCGGCCGTTATTTATTTACAAATATGATAAATATATGCTGCATCCATATTTTTTTAATTATTTACAATTGACTTTTAAAGAAAATCATGGTAAAATGTGGGTAATAATGTATTATTTTAGGAGGGATTGTAAAATGATCAGAATTGCTATATGTGATGATAATGAATACATGCTCGATATTCTTAATCAAACCATTTTACAGGAATTTAAAAGATATACTGACGATTTCACCATCAAATGCTTTATTAATGGAAAGTTATTGCTTGACGACAATAATCACACCCCTTTTGATGTTTTGTTTCTTGATATTGATATGCCCAAAATAGGTGGTTTTGAAATAGCCCAGAAGTTCAGAGATGAATTTACACAGTGTTTTATTGTATTCATTACCAACCACTCGGAATTGGTCTATAAAAGTTTTGATTTCCAGCCATTTCACTTTATTCCAAAAGATCCTGCAAGCTGTTTGACCGAAAACATTTCATACGTAATAAATAAATTAATGAACCATATGAAACAACACCAAAAAATTGTTCTTGAAAATTCTGAAGAAACTGTTGCTGTATATTATTATAATATTATTTACATAGAAAGCGACAAACATTATCTTAAATATCATATCCAAAACAGAGAAACGCCTGTATCTATCAGAGGTTCAATTAATGAATTAGAGGCAGAAATCAATATGTACAACTTTGTCAGAATCCATAGAAGTTACATAGTAAATTTAAGATACATAAAGGCTATTGATAAAAAAATCGGAAAAGTATATATTAATTATAACGGTGTAAAAAAATCATTAGCAACCGGGTCAAGCTACAAGGAAACAGTAGATAACAAATACACTCTATACTTAAGGGATACGCTATGAAATTTTTATGGGATTTATTTGAAATAAGCATTAATTGCTTTCAAGGATTTGTAATGATGTATTTCCCCTTTAAATTTTTAGGTGGAAAATTTTCCGACAAATTCACAAAAAATCATGGTGCTCTATTTGCTGTTTTATATGCCGTGTTAATTTCAGTGCTTAACTTAATTTCTGTATTTGAGCATTTTCTGGCGATTCTATATGTATTACTGATATTTTTATTCTGCATTACATGCTTACATGGTAAAATAATTCATAAGCTCTTTGCATCTGTTTTTCCAGTTGTTATAGCCTTGATTGTTTCAGCTTTAACAGCTAGTGGTACTGCTGTTTTATTCAATAAAACTCTCAATGAGGTCTTTATTTCCAATGGTTTTCATCGACTAATTTCTGTTATTACAACTCAATTACTGATTATGTATTTTGTTATGATATCATTAAAGGCATTTCACAAGGACATCAACAGCTCTCGTCAATTATCACATAATGAGTGGGCACTAATTATAATAACGCTGTTATTGAGTATAGTTATTGGAGCACTTTTTGTCTTAATCTCATTTGATTCGCACTCCTCTCGTGGTATGACTTACTCTCTGATTGGTATGGTAGCATTGATTATTATAAACATTGTCACTTTTTATTTTATAATTGACTTGGGCACGAAGAATATTGCAGTAATCGAAAATGAAAAGTTGAGAATTCAGATATCATATAACGAACAATATATAGAAAACGCCGATACAGAATATAATCTCATAAGAAAATTACGTCATGATAACAAAGCCATGTACCAGGTTCTCGACGATTTCTTGTCAAAGGGAGAAATTAAAAAAGCCCAGGAACACTTGAAAAAAATGATAAATATTGCCGATGATAGATTAATATTTGTTAAAACCGATAACGATTTCGCAAACTCAATTATCAACGCAAAATTAACAATGGCAAAATCTTTCGGAATACAAGCTGTTTGCATGACGGTAAACAACTTTACAGGCATAGATGATATTGATTTATGCCGTCTGCTGTCAAATATGCTTGATAACGCTATCACCGCAACTTCTGTCCTGGACAAATCAGAAAAGAAGCTATCTGTAAATATCTCGGAAGATGTAGGAACATACACATTTCTAGTATGCAATTCCATAGAAAAGTCTGTTCTTAAAAACAATCCAAAATTGCTTTCAACAAAGAAAAACAAAGATACAAGCGGATTAGGAACAAAGATAATTCGAGATATTGCTGATAAATACAACGGGAAATGCGATTTTTATGAAAAAGATAAGCTGTTCTGCTGTTCCGTCATTATCAATACTGACATTTAAACACAAAAACGAGGTTTGCCATATAGGCAAGCCTCATTTTTTATAGCAAAAACGATGAAACGTGTAAAACCATCACATAAATTAGAGTTTTTTGTCGATTTCAAAAGCATAATCGCCAGTAATATGACACTTATTATCTGAATTGAGATAGTACACCTATCCTCGATCCACGAATAAAACTAAATGTATCCGAGATATGAGTTTCAAATATTTCGTGCCTAAAAAAACGATTCTGTGCCAGATTGCTTGACTATCCGCAAAACGTAGTGTATATTATAATCAAGAGATAGTACAAGGGTGATGACAATGATAAAATCTTTCAGCAACAAACTTCTCCAATATCTTGTAAAAACAGGGACCATAGATAAAGATGAAGATGTATTAGCGTATTATAGATACGGTTTAGAAATTACTATTTCATCTATTGTGAATATAATTCTAATTCTTTTAATCGGAATATGCTCTCATCACTTCTATGAGAGTATTGCATTTTTAATCTGTTTTGTTCCATTGCGACAATTTACAGGCGGATATCATGCAAACACATACTTCAAATGTAATTTTCTGTTTTCAATATTATACATAGCGTTATTGGTTGTTTACGATTTAACTATAAAGCAGCTTACATATCACGCTGACGCTTTAATGCTTGTTTTTTCAATAGTTACTTTTGCATCTGAATGTCCGATTGAGCATAATAACAAACCATTATCTGTCATTCAGAAAAAGCGAAATAAAAAATTGTCTGTAATGCTTGGATTGCTCTATGGTTCTATTGGAGTGATTTCACAAGTATTATCATATGATGTCGGAGTTATATTTCTATATACTCTGGTACTAATTTCACTTTTGGTTATTGTTGCAACATTCCAAAAAATACGAAGGGAGGTTTTTTAATGAAAAATGCAAACAAAAAGGTTGCTTCAGTAATTAAGAAAATTGCTGAAACTATGGCTGATCGTGCTTATGGTGCAGCTTCTATGTGGGGAATGCATCAGATTGCAGAGCCTAAGAAGCCTCAGTCACTTAAGAAGTAAGCATAGCTTTGATGTTAAAATTTATGCCGGCTATAATTTTACATCATTGTGTTGCAAAAATAAAACAGATTCCAAAATTAAGGAGGTCATTTCTATGAAAAAAACATTTAAGAAAGCAATCGTTGGTCTTATTACAATCGCTTCTTTATCAAGCTTATTTTGTATAAACGCTTCAGCTGCTAATACTACCGTTACTGTAAGTGCAAATCAAACGTGGTCTTATCTAGGCAATAAATCACGTTCAGGTGATTATGATTACATCGCAATGAGAGCTTTAGCTGTATATCCAACTTATGGTGGTGAAGATAATTTCAGATATATTCAAGGTAGTGCAAATAATGAGAACGGATACCAGATATGCAACGTATTAACACTGGACGAGCAGAGCAGCAGTGCATCTTATCCATCAATTTATGAAGGTTACCTTAATTCAAACTATGTTAATTTTAAATTCAGAGGAAACAGTCCGAATTACGGTGCAACCGCCTCGATTGTTTACAACCCCATGTAATTCCTAACGATACCAATGCAAGTTCGACAATCTATGTCGAACTTGCATTGATTTGTAATTTTTTAAAATTTTCCAAAACCTTACGCAAGGCTTAATTGCTCGAATTCTATTTTTCACCCCCATAAGGAAAATTTCAGCAATAAATAAAACGCTTTCTTAATCTCATTGACTATATAAAAATGAAGTGATATACTGAAAGCAGAAAGAGGCGATTATATGCTGTTCAGGTCAATTAAAACACAAATGAAAATAATATCAAAGCAGAAAATCTTTATTCTATCCATTGCGATAATATATGTTTTTATAGTAATCAATTTTACAAAAAATCTTCATGATTTTTACGGCTACGATATTACCAGATTGATTCACCCTATGAAAATGTCGCTACTTAACACCTATGGCAAATGGGGATTTTATTTTATGCAGTATTTCCCTATATTACTTGTATTCCCTGCATCCTTTTCCTTTTTAAAGGATAAAGATAACGGTACAGAAGTCTATCTCCGTTCAAAATTTGGAAACTGGAATTATTACTACGGAAAAATCATAGCGGTGTTTATAATGACATTTATTGCCTTTGCACTTCCACAGTTTTTTGAGTATATACTGAATATAATTACCTTTCCAATTGAAGCTATAGGCGACCAAAGTAACCTTTCCACTTTTGACCCGACGTATCACGAACAGGTAGAAAAATACTGGCTTTCATCCTTGTGGAAAGCGAATCCGTATTTTTATTACATCGTTTACATAGCTATGTTTTCTTCGGTAGCTGCTTCATTTGCAGCATTTACCGTTGGATTATCCATGACAAATATTATGAAATACAAAATTCTTGCTCTGCTTCCGGCTTACCTGATACTGACTCTTTTAAGTGCAGTTGGAAGCAAAATAAACTTTCCGATGAACTATGTTTTTTATCTTATGTCCTTTGATGCAAGCGAAAAGTTTGATCTTCTGTTCCCGATGATATCATTGGTTTTATTTCTGATTTCAATAGTCATTGCCCGATATAAAGGAAAAGAGGCGATATAATGCAGCGTTGGAAATACATTATATTCGCAGTTGTGTTCGGTTTGTTTTATGGCATAATTTATACAGGAACTGTGAACGAAATGCTTTTGAGTGAAATTGTATTGAAACTGAGCTTCAGCGAATTCGCACTTTGTGGGGGAAATGCATCATATATCGGAAAAATTATGCTCTGCTTTTTTCCGTCAGTTATATTTCAGGTGATTTCGGGTATTGAGTTGTACAGGCATTTTTGCACAGGTTCGGTTTATTATTTCTCACG
>JAFWZH010000202.1 GCA_017522515.1 Clostridia bacterium | reverse complement strand
TATCAGAAGGGTTTGGTTTAATTACAGCTGAAGCTATGTTCAATAAATGTCTTGTTGTCGGCAACAATAACACTGGAACTAAAGAGCAATTTGACAATGGAGTGGAGATAACAGGTCAAGAGATTGGCTTGCGGTTTAATACTTCAGAAGAGTTATCAGACATAATGTTTAATATTTCGTCTAATGGAAGGAACTTTTATGGTCATTTAATTGAAAATGCGCATAGAACCGTCAACCAATTATATACAGTGTCAAATAACGGAATGGCTGTTTATAATTATTATAAAAGTATAATCAATAAAAATATATGAATAGAATTTTAATTATGCTGTCCACTTACAATGGGCAAAAATATATTAGAGAGCAGTTAGATAGCCTTTATAACCAAAAGGGTGTAGATATTCATATTCTTGTCCGTGATGATGGCTCCAAAGATAATACTGTTGAAATTTTGAAAGAGTATCAGCAGAGATTGGGTAGAATGACTATTTTATCAGAACCGAATGTAGGAGCAAAAAAAAGTTTTCATTCCTTGATTCTAGTAGCCAAGAAAATGTTCTCCAATTATGATTACTACGCTTTTTGTGATCAAGATGATATATGGTTGGAACAAAAATTAAAGGTAGCCGTAGATGCTCTGGATAAATTGGCAGATAAATATAAGATGTATTTTTCGGCGATGACAAGTGTAGATTCTTGTTTGAAACCTCTGAATATAAACAAGGACGTGAAGGCTGTAAATAATTTATATGCCAATATGACTTCAGGGCGTATTGCGGGTTGTACACAGGTCTTTAATTATGCCGTACTAGATAAAGCAAGTTTGTTAAGTAGTGATATAATCAGTAATAAAGAGTCTGGCTTCCTTCCGTATCATGATTGGTGGATAGCTAGTATTTCATATTGCCTATCTGATAATATTATCCAGGATAATAAATCATATATTTTATATAGACAGCATGGGGGAAATGCTGTAGGTTCGCAGCATCATTCATTTGTGGATCGATTTAAACGCTTTGTAAATACCAAGCAAAGAATATTTAGACCGATTGCTGCTGATAAGCTTATGTCATATATAGGAAATGAAATATGTGAAGAAAAGAAAACATTTCTCATGAAAGTTATTTCTTATAAAAATAGCCTTTTGAATACTATAAGTTTGATGTTTGATAAAAGAATGTATCAATATTCAGCAGATGTGAACATCCCCTTATTTTTTATTATACTTTTAAGGAAATTTTAATTAGCTATAAGTTGGAATTTATATGCAATGTTTGATTTATTTAAGAAACAAAATAAAGTCTAGACTTGTTAAGAAACTACTCGGGATTATTTGTACTCCTTATTTGAATCTTAAAGGCTCGTATATAGGAAGTGGTGCACGTTTTGCAAATCCCCCCATATATCCTCATGGAATTACTGGCATTTTTATAAGTTCTGGTGCAAAAATTGGAAAGAATGTTGTAATATTTCATCAAGTAACAATTGGATCAAATACATTGAAAGGTTCAAAAAAGGGGGGGCACCAACGATTGGAGATAATGTCTACATAGGTGCTGGATCCAAAATTATTGGAAATGTTACAATTGGAAATAATTGTCGCATTGGAGCAAACGCTGTTGTTGTTAAAGACATTCCCGAAAATTCCACGGTAATATCTCAACCTGTAAGAGTTATAATACGAGAGGAAACACAATGTAATACTTTTCAAACATTCAAGTGATTACCATTCATAAATGAACTATAGAAACATCATAAAATCTCGTGACCTACGAGTGAAATTACTTACTTTTTTAAGTTGGATTCCCGATAGTATTATGCTCCGTTTGCAATACTGGTTACAAACAGGTCGAAGGCTTAACCTGAAGAATCCAAAACGCTTTACGG